>NZ_AJWE01000133.1:0-41973 GCF_000281145.1 Rhizobium sp. CF142
GGCCGCCGCCGCCGTTCAGGCAGGTCTCGCAAAGGGCCATGCTGTCACCGCCCGCGAGCGCGGCGAGGCGGCGGCGGAAGCCTATACCGCCAAGGTGCATGCCACCCATGTCTCGCTCGATATCACCTCGCGTGTCTTCGAACTGACCGGTGCGCGCTCCACGGCGGAGAAATATCGCTTCGACCGTTTCTGGCGCAATGTGCGCACCCACACGCTGCACGATCCGGTGTTCTACAAGGCCAAGGAAGTCGGGGAGTTCGTGTTGAACGACAAAATCCCCGAAGTCAGCCTCTACAGCTGAGCTCAGGAAAATAGGCAAAAAAGAACCCCATTTCCGGTGACGGAGATGGGGTTTTTAGTTGAGGAGAGGGTTCAGAGCGCGCCGTTCTTCGGCGGGATCGTGCCATTCAGGTGGTAATTGCCGACGACATGGTACTTCCAGCGCACGGGATCGTGCAGCGTATGGGTGCGTGCGTTGCGCCAGTGCCGGTCGAGATTGAGGTCGCTCTTGACCGCAGAGGTTCCGGCAAGCTCGAAGAGCGTGTTGGTCGCCTCGATGGCGATCTCGGTCGTCAGCACCTTGGCGGCAGCGACCGCAAGCGTGGCGTCGACGACGGTCTTTTCTGTCGTCTCTATCTGCGCCGCATCGACCTTGCGGCCGGCGCGTTCGAGGAGTGCTGCTGCAGCCTCCAGCCGGATGGCGATCTGCCCGACCTTCGAGATCGTCAGCGGGTCCTCGGCGGCCCGCTCCACACCGCTATCCATCCAGGGGCGTGACTTGGTGCGTACGAATTCGAGCGTTTCCGCAAAAGCGGCCCGCGCGATGCCGAGATCGATGCCGGCATGGACGATCTGGCCGACGGAGCCGATCGTCGTCGGCCGCTCGAAGCCCTTGTGGTGCAGAACGACGGAATCGGCATGGACATAGACATTGTTTAGGATCGTCGTGCCGCTGCCGGTCGTGCGCTGGCCAAAGCCGTCCCAGTCGTCGACGATCTCGATACCCTCGGTGCCCTTGGGCACGAAGGCCATGACAAGCCGGTCTTCCTCGTCGAGCGCGAAGACCGTGATCCAGTCGGCAAACAGCACGCCAGTCGAGTAATATTTCTGGCCGTTGATACGATAGCCGGGACCGTCCCTGACGATGCGCGTATTGTAGTGGCCGACCGTCTTCGTGCCGCGCTCCGAAAGCGCATTGCCGAAACGATCGCCGGCAAGCGCCCGGCCGAAGAAATACCGTTTCTGCTCGTCGCTGCCATCGGTGCGCAGAGCTTCCAGAATGTAGAAATGGTTCTGCGGGATCTGGCCGATCGAACCATCCGCTTCCGCCAGGATCGCGGTCACTTCAGCCAGCACGGCATTCGAGACATCGAGCCCGCCATATTGCGCGGGAACGGCAATCGCCAGCAGGCCGGATTGCGCCACTGCGTCGAGTTCGGCGAAAGGCAACCGGCGCTCCGCATCTCGCGCGGCGGCCGTGGCGGCAAATTGAGCGGCAAGCCTGCGGGCCGTCTCAAGCGCCTCCTCGTCGCTGGCAATGCGGGCGGCCACGGGCCGGATCTGGTCTTGCTGCCTGAGTACGGTCGTCATCGATTTCTCCAGTTCTGACCGTGATATGGGTGAAAGAAATCGGAGCGACAGGTAAGATTATAAATTCTATAGATGTGATAGAAAATGGAAAGTGCTTGCTTCTGCGAGGCGCGTCGGCACGGCTAACGTCTGCCCATATCCATCTCACCGGGAATTGACCGGGTTGCCGGTGAAATCGCCGCCAGAAAATGCCAATGCTGATCTCGAATTGCTGTGCGCCAACGCCTACGTAGTCCAAACAGACACGTCATTCCGGCATTAGCGTCCAGCAAAGGGCAGGCGGCCGCTTCGCCCGATCCATGAGGAAAATATGACCCGTTCACGGCAGTTGCGCCTCGGCGCCTTCATGCGTCCCGTCAGTCTGCATACCGGCGCATGGCGCTATCCCGGCTCCTATCCGGATGCCAATTTCAATTTCGCCCATATCAAATCCTTCGCGCAGAAGTTGGAAGCCGCGAAGTTCGACGCCTTCTTCATGGCCGATCACCTGGCCGTGCTCAATATGCCGGTGGAGGCGCTGAAGCGCAGCCACACCGTGACTTCCTTCGAGCCCTTCACGCTGCTGTCGGCGCTCGCGGCTGTCACCGAGAGGATCGGGCTCGCCGCAACGGCATCGACCACCTTCGACGAGCCCTACCATGTGGCACGCCGCTTCGCTTCGCTCGATCACATCAGCAATGGCCGGGCCGCCTGGAACATCGTCACCACATCCAATCCCGATGCGGCCCTCAATTTCGGCCTCGACGAGCACGTGGAACATGGCGAGCGCTACAAGCGTGCGCGCGAATTCTACGATGTCGTCACCGGCCTCTGGGACAGTTTTGCTGACGATGCTTTCATCCGTGATCGCGAGAGTGGAATTTATTTCGATCCCGAAAAAATGCATGTGCTCAACCACAAGGGTGAGGAACTGAGCGTGCGCGGGCCGTTGAACATCGCCCGACCGGTTCAGGGCTGGCCAGTGATTGTGCAAGCCGGCCAGTCGGACCCCGGCAGGCAGCTTGCCGCCGAAACGGCCGAAGTGGTCTTCTGTTCGCCGCGCGATCTCGACGGCGGCAAGGCGCTTTACGCTGACATCAAGGGTCGGATGCAGGCCATAGGCCGCAACCGCGATCACCTGAAGTTGCTGCCGGCCGCCTTTGTCGTCATCGGCGACAGTATCGAGGAGGCGCGTGCCAAACGTCTCGCCCTCGACAGCCTCGTTCACTACGATAGCGCCATTGCCTCGCTGTCGATCGCGCTTGGCCACGATGCCTCGGGTTTCGACGCGGATGCGCCGTTGCCCAAGGATATTCCCGATACCAATGCCAGCAAGACAGGCCGCGCTCAGGTCATCAAGCTGGCGCAGGAGGAAAACCTCACCGTCCGGCAGCTCGCCCAGCGTTACGGCGGCTATTCCGGCCTTGCCTTCGTCGGCACGCCAGAGAGCATTGCCGACGAAATGGAGCGCTGGCTGGACGAAGAGGGCTCCGACGGCTTCAACGTCGTCTTCCCCTACCTGCCGGAGGGGCTCGACGACGTGACCACACGCCTGGTGCCGGAGTTGCAGCGCCGTGGCCTGTTCCGCAGGGAATACGAGGGCACGACGCTGCGTGAACATCTCGGTCTGCCGCGAACGGAGAACCGCTTCTTTAGCTAGGAGCGGGCAACGATCAGGCGCAGCGAGCCTTCAAAGAAGGGTTGCGTGCGCAGATGCCCGTAACGAGCATCCCACGTGCCGTCCCTGAGATCGCGGTCCAGTTCGGCCACGAAACGTTCGCCGATCGACGGATCGACGAAGCTCCAGGCTGAGTTTGCAAGCCGGGCGCCTGGATCGAGCATAAGCTCCGGCCGACCGTAGTAGGCCTCGCCGAAACCGTCGATGCAGGCAAGCGGGATCGGCACGGGCAATATCTCGATTGTGCCGCCGAGATGATCTGCGATGGTCTGCAGGGCCGGATAGCGGCTTGCCTCGACGGCGATCATTTCCGGTGCATAATCGGACAGCCAGGAGCGTTCCAGCTCATTGGGATCGCAGCTCAGGACCAGCACCGGGCCGCGCGAAACGCGCCGCATTTCTGCAAGGCCAGCCTTGAGATCCGACCATTGATGCACAGTGAAGGTCGCCATGCTCGCATCGAAGGATTGGTCCGCGAAGGGCAGTTTCTCTGCCGTCGCGTCGATCGCCTCGGGCAGATGCGCCGGGCGCTGTGCCCGCATGGAGGCAGAAGGTTCGACCGGCGTCACCTTCCGGTCGACCGGCTCGTAAGAGCCGGCGCCAGCGCCGACATTCAGCACGGTTTCGGCATTGCCGAGCGCAGTACGAATAAACTCCGCGATATGCGGGTCGGGCTGGCGATACTTGATGTAGTTCGTTCCGATCACGCCGTAATTGGCATCGCCCGCACTTCCGTCACTGTGTCTGCTGTTCACGATCACTCTCCATAATTGCTTCAAAAGGCAAAGTTTCGCCATTGCCGGAATGCGCTGCGGTCCGGCATCTGTTGTTCCTGAAAAGGCATTCGCTAATTCGCGAGCCGCAAGAAACACCATGGAATGCAGTGTGAAAACCGATATGATCGAACAAATATTGTTCGGAAAACGCACATGGCTCGCCGCATACCATCGCTCAATGCGCTCCGCGCTTTCGAAGCCGCCGGCCGTCTCGGGCGCATGACGCTCGCCGCCGATGAGCTGAACGTCACCCATAGCGCCGTCAGCCGCCAGATCCAGCATCTCGAAAATGTGCTCGGCGTTCCCCTCTTTGAGGGCCCGAAGAACCGGCTGCGTCTGACCGAAGCCGGTTCTACACTTCTTTCAGGCCTGAATGCGGCCTTCGACCAGATTGACACGTCGGTCCGCGCGGTGGCCGATACCGAGGATGGTGCGCTTGATGTATCCTGCCCCGGAACCTTCACCATGCGCTGGCTGATCCCAAGGCTCTATCGGTTTCAGGCGGAATATCCTGATATCGATGTGCGTCTGACCGCCTCTTCACGTCCGGTGGATTTTGCCCGCGACAGCTTCGATGTCGCTATCCGCGTTGGAACAGCACCCTGGCCAGCCGGCGCGGATGTCATCCCGCTCTTTCCCGAGCAGACTGGTACCGTGCTTTCGCCGGCATTGGCGGAAATTGTCGGTGAGCGCTTCACAGGTGCCGCTCGGCTTCATACCCGCAGCCGTCTACGCGCCTGGGGTGACTGGCTCGCTCGCTCGGGCATCGCCGTCGAAGCCGGCAGCCGTGTCGAATACGAGCATTTCTATTTCATGCTGGAGGCGGCCAATGCCGGGCTTGGCGTCTGCGTCGTGCCCTGGCCCTATGTGACGGATGATGTCCGCTTTGGCAGGCTGGCGGCGCCGCATGGATTTCTGGAAAGCGGCCACGAATACGTGGCCTTGCGCCGCGCGAGGCGAAACCGCAAATCCTCGCTCTTTTGCGAATGGCTGGAAAAAGAGGCACGCGCATTCGTCCTCTCGTATCCGGCGCCAGCGACACAGAGCCAGACTGCCGCTATTTCCTGATGACGCCAACCCGCGCCAGCACTTCACCGGGAATGGCGTAGCGCTGGATGATATCCTTATTGTTACGCAGCCCGCAGATCTCGCGCTGGACGAAGAGCGCCCAAACTGCATCGGACGCCTCGTTGATCAACGTTTCGCGCTGCTCGGCGCTATGACGATCGGGATTCCAGGCCTTCAAGGCAGAGAGGGCCGATTCGACTTTGAGACCGTTGCGTCCGAGTGAACTGGCGCGCTCCGACATGAGCTCGTATTCGAGTACATTCACCCCGCCTTCGGACGAAAAGGATTGCCTGAAGGATTGTGGCGGGCGAACGCTCATCGGACGATCCCTCGCTGGATTATTGCGGCGGCACGCCGGTGACCTGGACATAGACCCAGGCCAATGCAAACACGATGATCACCGCAGCGATGATCACGAGCTTGCGGAGCATGGGATTGGGGGCTTTCGGCGGGGGCTTCGGCTTGCGAAACTTGATAACGTTATCGCTCATTGTCTTACTGTCTGGTTCGTTCTTCCCACAGCAGTAACGCATATCGACGGGTTTGGCACCCGTGTCGTGCCCAAATATGCACTTTTCATATGAGGCTGCCGGCGAGACACCGGCAGCCTTTAATTCGGAGCGATCAGCGGGCCGCCCAGTTGGCGCCGCGGCGGAAGATTGTCTTCATCTGCGGCACGTCGAATTCCTTGGCGATATGGCCGAGCGAGGAATAGAAGACGCGGCCCTTACCGTATTTCCGCTTCCAGACGACCGGCATCGTCACGCCATCGATCCAGTAAGCATGTTCGCCGTTGAACGTGGTCGTCGCCAGCACCTCGTTTGAGGGGTCGACATGCATGTAATACTGCTCGGAATTATAAGGGAAATCGGTGATCCCCTCCATCAATGGGTCATCCGGCCGCGTGATGTTGACCGTGTAGTTGATGATGTTGCCGGGATGAGCAACCCATTGGCCGCCGATGATGAACTGGTATTCGGTCGAATCGCGGAAGCTATCGCCGGCGCCACCGTGATAGCCGGCAATGCCGACGCCGCTTTCGATCGCGGCGGCGAGGTTCTTCACCTCTTCCTTCTCGATCTTCGACATGGTGATGACGGGAACGATCAGGCTCAGATCATGGATCGACGGGTCGGCGAAAGCCTCCGTGCTGTGCTCCACATAGACCTTGAAGCCGTCTTCTTCGAGCATGTCCTTGATGATTGCGGCGCATTGTTCGGGTTCGTGGCCTGCCCAGCCGCCCCAGACGATCAGTGCTTCACGCATCGTGTATTCCTCCTGAATGTTACTTGCCGAGCAGTCCGTCGACGAGGGATTGAGAAAGCGGAGCAGGGCGCTCCGTTGTCGTGGTGAGCGCTACCGTGCTGCCGGTGTCGGATGCCTTCTGGAAGGCTTCCATCACTTCGAGCACATGCAGTGCCAGATCGCCGTTTGCGCGGTGCGGCCGGTTCGATCGGATGGCATGGGCGAGATCAGCCACACCCAGCGAGCGATAGTTGCCGTCGGCATAAGGCAGGGTCACCGGCTGGTCTTCGAACTGGCCGCCCTTCTTCAGATATTCGACCGGGCCTTCAAACCGGTTCGGATCCGGCACGATCAGCGTGCCTTCGGTGCCGTAGACTTCGAGCGGCACATGCTTGTGACCGGCCACATCGAAGCTCATGCCGATCTGCACGACGGCGCCATTGGCGAAAGCCATAACGCCGGTCACATGCGTCGGGATATGAACCGGAATACGCTCACCGTTGCGCGGCTCACTGGTGATGATGCGCTCGTTGCGCGGCGTGACCGCAAAACCGGCAACCTTGGCGACCGGCCCCAGCAGATTGACGAGGTCGGTGATGTAATAGGGACCCATGTCGAGCATCGGGCCGCCGCCGACTTCATAATAGAAGGCCGGATTGGGATGCCAGCGCTCATGGCCCGGGCACATGAAGGTCGCGGTGCCGCCGACTGGAATGCCGATGATGCCCTCGTCGATCAGCGCGCGAGCGGTCTGATGGCCGCCGCCGAGGAAGGTGTCAGGGGCAGCGCCAATGCGCAGACCCTTGGCTTTGGCGGCATCCGCCAATTTTTTCCCTTCCGCGAAATTAATCCCCAACGGCTTTTCCGAATAGGTATGCTTGCCGGCCTCCAGTGCCTGCAGGCCGACGGCGACGTGGGCCTTCGGAATGGTCAGGTTGACGATGATTTCGACCTTCGGATCGGCGAAAAGCTCGTCGACTGTCCTAGCCTGAAGGTTGAATTCGCTGGCTTTTGCTTCAGCGAGGTCGCGATTGAGGTCGGCCAGTCCGCGGATGTCGAGGATCGGGAATGCCGATGTCATCGCCTTCAGATAGGCGCCCGAGATATTGCCGCAACCAATAATGCCGATACCGACTTTTTCCATCATATCCTCCGATAAATTCAGGTTTTGCGCGTCAGAGCGCCGGCCCTGTGGTGCTCCAGGGCGATTCATAGAGTTCGTAAAGGGCAACAGCGGCCGCGCCCTGAGCCCAGAAATCGTCGGTCGAATCGTCGAAGACGAGTTCGCTGACGCCCTGCAGGGAAGGCGGGATGGCGAGCGCATAGGCGTCGCGCAGGCTGTTCAGAAAGGGCTCGCCAAGCGCAAGCGAGGAGCCGACGAGAATGACCCGCGGCGGTGCAAACAGTGTGACGATATTGGCGATTGTGAGCCCCACGGCTTCGCCGGCTCGGACTGCCGCTCCGATGAGCTGGTCATCATCGGCCTCAATCATCGCCTGTACATGGGTCATGCCGCGGCCGAGGCGCACAGCTTCGGCAAAACGCCCATCGGCCTGCCGCTCACCGAGAATCGCGCTCTCTCCCGCTTGGCTGGAAAGACGGACCACACCTTGCTTGCCCATGCCGAGGACGAGATCGCCCAGATTGTGGCTGAGGCCGCCGGCGCCGCGGAAAAGCTGGTTGTCATGGAGAACGCCGAGACCGAGCGTCTGCTCCAGCGAGATCAGCACCATGTCTTCGAGGTCGCGGGCCTTGCCGAACCAGTGATGGCCAAGCGTGATGGCATGCGCGTCGCTTTCGATGATGGTCGGCGTCGACAGGCGAGCAGACATTTCCGCAGCAAAATCAATATTGACTTCGCGAAATATCGGGCTGGAACGGATGTGGCCCGTGCGGTGCTCGATGACGCCGGGAAGTGCAAGGCAGATGCTGTCGATATCATCGAGCGACAAGCCGATATCGACGACGCAGCGCCGCACACCGTCCTCGATCAGGTCCGCAATGACCGCGATCGGTTGACGATCGATGCGGATCGGCAGCGCCAGCTTGGAGAGCACGTCGCCACGGAAATTGGTGACGGCGAAAACCATACGGCTGGCCGCGATCTTGGCACCAACCACGCGGGCGGCATCCGGATTGAGCTCCAGCATCACGCGGGGCCTTCCGCGCACGGCCTCATTGCGGATATCGCCCTCATGACGTGGCAGGATTAGGCCGTCGTCGAGCAGTGAGGCGGTGATGGCGGAAACCGTCGTAGTCGAGAGCTCCGTACGCTCACTGATCTGGATACGAGAAATCGGACCATGGCGCCGGATCGTGTCGAGCACGTTCAAGCGGTTGATCGCACGCATTAATTCGGGGTCTGCAGTCTTCATGAAAAGTAGCCAGACAATCGGTTCGTTGGGGCGAGGGGCCTAATATTTTTAACGGGTTACGAAATAAATAACAGGCAATTACGGAGCGCTGTCAAGCGAATATGACGAAAAATACAGCAATTGGGTTGACATTGGGCAAAAGCTCCGTTGAATTAATCCGCATAGGGGAAAAATTGTGAGGACATGGCCCCTGGGAGGAAAATCATGAATTTTATGTTGAAGAGCGCCGCTTTCGGCGGCAGGCGCATCGTATCCATGGCCGCGGCAGCCGGCATGTTGGTGGCAGGAGCAGGTGCTGCCTCGGCGACGACGGTCAAGTGGCTGCATCTCGAACTCGATCCGAAAAACGTCGCAGCCTGGGAAGATATCGTCAAGAAGTACGAAGCCCAGCATCCTGACGTCGACATCCAGATGCAGTTCCTCGAAAACGAGGCCTTCAAGGCTAAGCTTCCGACGTTGTTGCAGTCCGACGACGTGCCGGATTTCTTTTTCAGCTGGGGCGGTGGCGTCTTGAAGCAGCAGTCCGAGACCGGCGCGCTCCAGGATGTGACGGCGGCCCTCGATGCCGATGGCGGCAAATTGCGCAGCGCCTATACGCCAGCTTCGGTCGATGGTCTGACCTTCGACGGCAAGACCTGGGCCATCCCCTATAAGGTCGGCCTGGTCAGCTTTTTCTATAACAAGGCGCTGTTTGCCAAAGCCGGCGTCAAAGCGGAGGACATCAAGAGTTGGGCCGATTTTCTCGAGACGGTGAAGAAGATCAAGGCGGCCGGCATCGTGCCAATTGCCGGCGGCGGCGGCGAGAAATGGCCGATCCACTTCTACTGGAGCTATCTCGTCATGCGGGAAGGCGGACAGAAAGTCTTCGAAGCGGCCAAGAAGGGTGAAGGAGAAGGTTTCCTTGATCCGGCAATCATCAAGGCCGGTGACGACCTGGCCGAGCTCGGCAAGCTCGAACCTTTCCAGCCCGGCTATCTCGGTTCGACCTGGCCGCAGGCGCTCGGCGTTTTCGGTGACGGCAAGGCTGCGATCATCCTCGGCTTTGAAGCGACCGAGGCCAATCAGCGTAAGAATGCCGGTGACGGCAAGGGCCTCGCAGCCGACAATATCGGCCGCTTCGCCTTTCCGGCGGTTGATGGCGGCGCCGGCAAGCCGACGGATACGCTCGGCGGTTTGAACGGCTGGGCCGTTACCAAGAAGGCCTCCAAGGAAGCGATCGATTTCCTCGCTTTCCTGACGAGCGCGGAGAACGAGCGCGCGATGGCCAAGGCCGGCATGCTTCTGCCCGTAGCCGTCGGCGCCGATGACGGCGTCGTCAACCCGCTGCTCGCCGAATCGGCAAAACAGCTTGCCGCCTCGACCTGGCATCAGAACTTCTTCGACCAGGACCTCGGTGCAGCCGTCGGCCGCGTCGTCAACGACGTGTCGGTGGAAATCGTCTCCGGACAGATGAATTCCAAGGACGGCGCTCAGATGATCCAGGACGCTTTCGAACTGGAACAATAACCAGCGCCGCCCGGGGACCTTCCTGGCGCTCCAAGAACGGAGCGCCAGCATCGCTGCCGACGAGATACGAAAGCGGGAACCATGGCCAATATTTCAGTCCTATCGACACCAAGTGCCGCAAGGCCGGCAAGAAGAGCCGCAAACAGCAAGAGCTCGGTCGCGCACGACCGGCTGACGGTGCTGTTGCTATTTCTACCGCCGGCGCTGCTGCTCTTCACGCTCTTCGTCATCATGCCGATGGGGGAGGCTGCCTGGTACAGCCTCTATAAGTGGAACGGCTACGGCACGCCGACGGAGTTCATTGCACTCCGCAATTTCCAGGTTCTGTTCCGCAATGCGGCTTTCACCCAGGCGCTCGTCAACAACGGCCTGATCATCGTGATCTCGATCTGCATCCAGGTGCCGCTCGCCATCTGGCTGGCGACTATGCTTGCGCATCGCATTCCAGGCGTCGTGGGCTTCCGGCTGATCTTCTTCCTGCCCTATGTGCTTGCCGACGTTGCCGCGGGCCTCATTTGGCGTTTCGTCTATGACGGCGACTACGGCCTGTTTGCCGCCATTTCCAGCTTCTTCGGCTTGGCCAATCCCTACGTACTCGCCGACAAGGATGTGGCGATCTACGCCGTGCTTGGGGTCATCGTCTGGAAATATTTCGGCTTCCACATGATGCTGTTCATCGCCGGTCTGCAATCGGTCGACAAGAACGTGCTGGAGGCGGCCGAAATCGACGGCGCCACCGGTTGGCAGAAATTCCGTTACGTCACGCTGCCGCTGCTCGGCTCGACCTTGCGTCTTTCGATTTTCTTTGCCGTCGTCGGCTCGCTTCAGCTCTTCGACATGATCATGCCGCTGACCGGTGGCGGGCCGTCCAATTCCACACAGACGATGGTCACCTTCCTCTACACTTATGGCGTCATGCGCATGCAGGTGGGCTTGGGCAGCGCCGTCGGGGTGGTGCTCTTCATCATCTGCGTCACGCTCGCCTTCGGTTACAAAAGGATATTCATGCGTCATGACTGATATGAGCTCTTCCATCCGCATGAGCGTGTCCACACGCATCTATCTCTACGTATCGCTGAGCCTTATCGCCGCGATCGTGCTCGTGCCGCTACTGACGACGGCGCTCGGCGGCTTCAAGACGCTGGGCGACCTGCGCACCAACCCTTTCGGCCTGCCGACGGAATGGCAATGGGCGAACTATACGGATATTCTCTTCGGTGAACGCTACTGGCTGCAGATCGGCAATTCGCTCGTCATCGCAGCCCTCACCGTGCTCCTGACGCTGATCGTCTCGTCCATGGCGGCTTTCGCCTTTGCCCATGTCCGCTTCTTCGGCTCGTCCTTCCTGCTCAATTATTTCCTGCTGGGGCTGATGTTTCCGGCGGCGACTGCGATCCTGCCGCTCTTCATCCGCATCCGCGATCTCGGCCTGTTGAACACCTATTGGGGCGTGGTGCTGCCGCAGGTGGCCTTCGGTCTCGGCATGAGCATCCTCTTGTTTCGAAACTATTTCCGCAATCTTCCGGAAGAATTGTTCCAAGCGGCTTTCGTCGACGGTTGTGGTTATCTGCGCTTCTTCTGGCATATCTCGCTGCCGCTTTCCCGCCCGATCGTCGCCACTGTAAGCATCATCTCCTTCGTCGGCAGCTGGAACAGCTACATCCTGCCGCTGATCATGTTGAACTCGGAATCCAAATATCCCTGGCCGCTCGGCATCATGGTCTATCGCGGCGAATACGGCACCGAATGGCAACTGGTGCTGGCCTTCATCACGCTCACCATCCTGCCAACCATCATCGTCTTCTTCGTCGCCCAGAGACACATCATCGCCGGATTGACTGCCGGCGCCGTGAAGTCCTGAGCCGAACCATTGGAGGTGCAATCATGGCATCCGTTCAACTGAACGATATTCGCAAGGCCTATGGCGCCGTCGACGTCATCCACGGCATTTCGCTTGACATCGAGGATGGGGAATTCGTCGCCCTCGTCGGGCCATCCGGCTGCGGAAAATCGACCCTGCTGCGGATGATAGCTGGCCTAGAGGAGATCACGGACGGCGAGATCGCGATCGGCAGTAATGTCGTCAACAACATGACGCCGCGCGAACGCAACATCGCCATGGTTTTCCAGTCCTACGCGCTCTATCCGCATATGACGGTCGCGGAAAACATGGGTTTCAATCTGAAGCTCGCCGGCGTCGGGAAACCGCAGATCGAGACCCGCGTCGCCGAGGCTGCCCGAATGCTCGATCTCGCCCAGCTTCTCGACCGCAAGCCGGCTCAGCTTTCCGGCGGCCAGCGCCAGCGTGTCGCCATGGGCCGCGCTATCGTGCGCAATCCCGCCGTCTTCCTGTTCGACGAGCCGCTGTCCAACCTCGATGCCAAGCTGCGTGTGCAGATGCGCTCGGAAATCAAGACGTTGCACCAGAAGGTCAGGACGACCTCGATCTATGTCACGCACGACCAGATCGAGGCGATGACGCTTGCCGACCGCATCGTTGTGCTCAATCAGGGCAGGGTGGAGCAGCAGGGCACACCGCTCGAACTCTACAGAAAACCGGCCAATCTCTTCGTTGCAGCGTTCATAGGGTCGCCGGCGATGAATATTCTCGACGGTACGGTGGACGGCGAAAACGGCGAGCCGGCCGCGCGTCTTTCGGATGGTACCGCGATCCGCATCGCTGCGGACCGCAGGGTCCGTCCGGGCCAGGCGGTGACTATCGGCCTGCGCCCCGAGCATTTGACACCGGGCGGCAAGGATGGAAATGCGCTTGCCGGGCAGACCCTGCTCGTCGAGCCGACCGGCGCCCAGACGCATATCGTCTTCGATCTTGCCGGCCAGCCCGTGACGGCCGTGGTGGATGGAGATTATGCCGCCCGCTATGGCGCCCGCTTCGAAGCCAATATCGCCAGCGAGCAGGTCCATATTTTCGATCGCGGCACCGGTCTCGCGCTTTAAATCCGGGGATCACCGACAGGCTCGTCATGTTCCTTCCGTGTCGCCGACATAAATGAAATCCGCCGCCAATCACATGACTGGCGGCGGATTTGTTTGTCTCATGCTTATTCTGCGGGCTGCGCTACTGGAGCAAGCAGGCCACTGTCATCGCGCAGATTGCCGGCCATTGCCGCGGCAAAACGGGTCTGATCGAGTTCGTTTTCCCAGCGGGCGACGACGATAGTGGCAACGGCATTGCCGACGAGGTTGGTGAGCGCACGGCATTCCGACATGAAACGGTCGATGCCGAGGATGAGCGCCATGCCGGCGATCGGAACCGAGGGAACGACCGAGAGCGTGGCGGCAAGCGTGATGAAGCCGGCGCCGGTAATGCCGGCCGCACCCTTGGAGCTCAGCATAGCCACAAGAAGCAGCAGGATCTGATCGCCGAAGCTCAGATGCGTATCCGTCGCCTGGGCGATGAAGAGTGCTGCCAGCGTCATATAGATATTGGTGCCGTCGAGATTGAACGAATAGCCGGTCGGAATGACGAGGCCGACGACCGAGCGCTTGCAGCCTGCGCGTTCCATCTTGTTCATCAGGCCGGGCAGGGCGGCTTCCGACGACGAAGTGCCGAGCACCAGCAACAGTTCTTCCTTGATGTAGCGGAGCAGCGCCAGGATGGAGAAGCCGTTGTAGCGGGCAACTGCGCCGAGCACGATCAGCACGAAGAGCAGCGACGTCAGATAGAAGGTGCCGATCAGGAAGGCGAGGTTGGCGATCGCGCCGATGCCATATTTGCCGATGGTGAAGGCCATGGCGCCGAAGGCGCCGATCGGGGCGAATTTCATCAGGATTGCGACGAGGCGGAAGACCGGAGCGGTCAGAACCTGGAAGAAATCCAGCACGGGCTTGCCACGCTCGCCGACGGAGCCGAGCGCAATGCCGAAGACGACAGAGAAGAACAGCACCTGCAGGATGTCGCCCTTGGCGAAGGCGCCGACGATCGTGTCCGGGATGATGTTCATCAGGAAGCCGACAATCGTCGCATCATGGGCCTGGGCGGCATAGTTGTTGACGGCCTTCGTATCCAGTGTTGCCGGATCTATATGCATGCCGGCGCCTGGTTGCAGCACGTTGGAAACGACGAGGCCAACGACGAGCGCCAGCGTCGAGAAGACGAGGAAGTAGCCGAGCGCCTTGCCGACCACGCGGCCGAACTTCTTCAGATCGGCCATGCCGGCAATGCCGGTCGTGACGGTCAGGAAGATGACGGGCGCGATCACCATGCGCACGAGCTTGATGAAGGCATCTCCGAGCGGCTGCAGCGAAGCGCCGAGAGAAGGGTAGAAATGGCCGAGCAGAATGCCGGCAGCGATGGCGGCGAGAACCTGCACGTAGAGGTGCCGGTAAAAGGGAGTTTTGCCGCGCTCTGTAGCGGCGTTCATTGCAATATCCATGGTGTCCTCCACTATGCCGGACGCCAACAGGGCGACGGCCAAGTCATGATGGTCAAACAGCCTCCCGACTGATGAGGACTTGTTTTGCAACGCGCGTGCCAGTTTCTCGGATTTCCCTAATTGATTGATATTGTTGAATGTGTCTGGTTGAAGCAGGTGCGATAGTGCGAGTTTTCGCACAAAGTGATTTGCCGGTCGTGCGAAAACATGCACAATCCGGCCATGCTCCAGAGGACCGCAAACGAACGTTTCCTGACGCCTGAACAGCTTGGCCGACGCTCCCGGTCTGTCTGGCTGGTCTTTGCGGCGCTCGCGGCCATCCTGATCGGCACGGCCCTTTACGGCGCCGGCGTCTATGGTCGACTGCAGGCAATTGCCGCACTGGAGGATCAGGGGCAGACCGACGCCAATCTCAAGGTGGCGCTGCTGCGTGCTGTGCTGGAGGGACCGAGGGCTCTGCCGCTGCTCCTTGCAGATGACCAGCAGGTGCGAGACGCTCTGGCATCAGGACAGGGAGAGGCCGTCATGGGGCTTGACCGCAAGCTCCAGAGCCTTGTCGCCGGCACCCGCGCTTCTGTTCTCTATGTAACCGGCAAGAACGGCATCGCGATCGCTTCCAGTAACTGGCAGGAGCCCCTGAGTTTTGTCGGCAACGACTATTCCTTCCGCGATTATTTTCGCCGCGCGATGGAAACCGGTACGGCAGAGCATTTCGCGCTTGGCAATGTCAGCAACCGACCGGGTCTTTATATTTCCCGGCGGGTCGGGGATGCTGCGGCTCCGCTTGGCGTCGTCGTCGTCAAGATGGAGTTTGATCAGCTGGAATCCGACTGGCGCGATGCAGCCCGGCCGGCCTATGTCATCGATGAGCACGGCGTCGTGCTTATCACCAGCTTGCCGTCCTGGCGTTTTATGACGGCCAAGCCTCTGCCTCAAGAAAGCCTTGCTGCGATCAGGAGCAGCTTGCAGTTTGGCGAGGCGCCGTTGCTGCCCTTGCCGATCGAAGAACGGCAGGTGTTGAGGCCTGGAGCCGCAATCGTCCACGCCGTCATGCCAGGCGCTGGGGAGGGCGAGTTCCTGCGATTGCGCACGGAGGTGCCGTCGACATCCTGGCAACTCGAATATCTCGTGCCGACCGAAGCGCCGATCGCCTCTTCGGTGCGCGAATGGCGGCTGCTGACATTGGCCGCTCTCATTCCGGTGCTGGCGATCATGACCTTCCTGCTGCGCCGCCGCCAGATCGTCGTCATGCGTATCGCAACCGAGCGCGCCGCCCGCGAGGAGCTGGAGCGCCGGGTGCTGGAGCGTACGCAGGACCTGAGCCGCGCCCGTGACCGTCTGCAGGAGGAGATATCGGACCACCGCACGACCGAGGCGCGGCTGCAGGTGGTGCAGCAGGAACTGGTGCAGGCGAACCGCCTGGCGATCCTCGGGCAGGTTGCCGCTGGCGTGGCGCATGAGATCAACCAGCCGGTCGCGACCATCCGCGCCTATGCCGACAATGCCCGCACCTTCCTTAAACGCCAACAGCCGGAATCGGCCGACGACAATCTCGATGCGATTGCCAGCCTGACGGAGCGCATCGGCACCATCACCGAGGAGTTGAAGGCCTTTGCTCGCAAAGGCCGCACTGCGGCGGAGCCGATAGAACTGCGCGCCGTCATCGAAGGCGCGGTCATTCTGCTGCGAAGCCGTTTTGCCGGCCGATTGGATGCGCTCGATATCAGGCTACCTTCGGGCGATCTCAAGGTAAGCGGCAACCGCATCCGGCTGGAGCAGGTGCTGATCAACCTCTTCCAGAATGCGCTGGAAGCGCTGGAAGGCAGGGAGGGCGCGAAGGTTGAGGTCTTCTGCGAGGAGACGGACAGCGAGGTGGCGGTGACTGTGGCAGATAACGGCCCCGGCATATCGGAGGACATCCTCGGCTCGCTCTTTTCGCCTTTTAACACCTCGAAAGAAAAAGGTCTGGGCCTTGGGCTCGTCATCTCCAAGGATATCGTTGCCGATTATGGCGGTCGTATCGAGGTCGAAAGCAACGAGAGCGGCACCCGCTTTACCGTTTATCTGCAGAAGGCACAGGCATGAGTGAAGTAATCCCGGTCTTGCTTATCGATGACGACAAGGATCTCCTGAAGGCGACGAAACAGACGCTGGAGCTTGCCGGCTTTTCTGTTTCGACCTTTTCCGCCGCTACGGAAGCGCTGAAGGATCTGAACGCGGAGTTCTCAGGTGTCGTCGTTTCCGATATCCGCATGCCGCATGTCGACGGATTGCAGCTCTTTGATCGGATCCGCCGGCTCGATGAAGACCTGCCCGTGATCCTGATCACAGGGCACGGTGACATCCCGATGGCCGTCAAGGCAATCCAGGACGGGGCCTATGACTTTATCACCAAGCCCTTCGCGGCCGACAGGCTGGTGCAGAGCGTGCATCGTGCGGCCGAAAAGCGCCGGCTCGTGCTCGACAACCGGTCGCTGCGCGAGGCTGCCGAGCAGGCGCAGGGCGACCTGCCGCTGATCGGCCAGACGCCGGCCATGGAGCGCCTGCGGCGAACGCTCCGGCAGATCGCCGACACGGATGTCGATGTGCTGGTGACCGGCGAGACCGGCAGCGGCAAGGAAGTGGTGGCAAGCCTGCTGCATCGCTGGAGCCGTCGCTCGAAGGGAAACTTCGTGGCACTGAATTGCGGTGCCTTGCCGGAAACCGTGATCGAGAGCGAACTCTTTGGCCATGAGGCCGGCGCTTTCACCGGCGCGCAGAAGAAGCGCATCGGCCGCATCGAACATTCGAGCGGTGGGACACTCTTCCTCGACGAAATCGAAAGCATGCCGCCTTCCGCGCAGGTGCAGATGCTGCGCGTGCTGGAAATGCGGGAAGTCATGCCGCTCGGCACCAACGAGGTGCGGCCCGTAGACCTGCGTGTCGTGGCCGCCGCCAAGATCGATCTCGGCGATCCGCGCGAGCGCGGCGATTTCCGCGAGGACCTTTATTATCGCCTCAATGTCGTGACGATCAGCATCCCGCCACTGCGCGACCGGCGCGACGATATCCCGCTCCTCTTCGCCCACTTCACTGAACGGGCGGTCAACCGTTTCAAGCGTCCGGCCCCGCCGGTTTCGTCCGAACTGCATCGCCATCTGAAAGGCCACGACTGGCCAGGAAATGTACGCGAACTCTCGCACTTCGCCGAGCGCTTCGTCCTCGGCCTTGACGCGGCACCGGTGGGAGCGGGGCAAAACGGGGTGGAGAACAAAGATGCTCTCCTGCCTCTGCCGGCGAGGATCGACCGCTATGAGGCCGATATCATCCGCGAAACGCTGATCCAGAACAACGGCGACGTTCGCCGGACGATCGAAACCCTCGGCATTCCGCGCAAGACGTTCTATGACAAGCTGCAGCGTCATGGCATCGAGCGGGCCGCGTTCAGCTCTTCAAAGGCGGAGAGCTGACACATCGGTTACCGGCAGTGCCGAAACGGATCCGGGTATAAACACCTTGGTTGAGAGTCCGAGACCGTGACAAGTCGTCAAGCCGCGCTAGTTGCAACGATGCCTTACCGGCCAATCATGGAACGAACGCTTGATTTATGATGTTGTCGTCGTCGGCTCCGGCTTTTCTGCTATCGCAGTCGTCTGCAATCTTGTCCGGAAACTTCCGCAGACGGCGTCCATCGCCGTCATCGGCGATGACCCGGGTTTTGGCAGAGGCACGGCCTATCGCACTGAAATGCATCTCCACCGGCTGAATGTCCCAGCAGCGCGCATGAGCCTTTTCACGGACAGGCCGGCCGATTTCGTGGAATGGCTGAGCCGCAAGAACCGTCCCTCGCCGGATGCCGATTTCGCGTCACGGAGCGATTATGGCCTCTATGTCAGGGATACGCTTGCAGATCTCCTGCGGCATCGCGATGACCGATGCCGCGTCGATTTCGTCAAGGCCAAGGCCACCGGCTGCGTCGAGCGCTATCCGGGCGCTCTCGGCTTTCTGTTGGAGCATGGCGGCGAAATCGCCGGCCGCGACGTCGTCCTCTGTCTTGGGTTGGGAAATGCGAAATTGCCGGTCGATACCGGAGCTCTTGGGAGCACCACGCGTTCGCATGTGATCGAAAATCCCTGGCGCCTTTCCTGGCTGACACATGTCGGCCCGCAGGATCGGGTCTGCATCCTGGGCTCAGGCCTTACCATGATCGATCAGGTTCTCGGGCTTCGGTCGCATGGGCACCGCGGCCGCATCGATATTCTCTCCCGTCGTGGGCTCGCGCCGCACGGACATACCCGCGATCCGAAATCACCTGCCGCCATCGAGATCGATGCAAAGGGGACGACACTCAGCCAGATCCTGCACGACATCAGGCGACGGGTGAGATCGGGAACCGACTGGCGAAGCGTCATGGACGGGCTGCGGCACAGGACCCAGGCGATCTGGCAGAACCTAGCTCCGGCGGAGCGGTCGCGTTTCCTACGGCATGCCTTGCCATGGTGGAATATCCATCGCCATCGCGTGGCGCCTGACATCTGCGACCGGTTCGAGCAACTGCGGAAGCAGGGCGTCGTCAATTTTCACGCCGGCTATCTTAAAACGCTCAACGATGCCGGCGACCGCATCGGCATCGAATACCGCAAGAGAGGACGCTGTGAGACGATCTCTCTCACGGTCGATTGGATCGTCAATTGTACGGGGATGGAAAGGGCGGGGCTGGCGCATTCACCGCTTCTGCAGGAAATGCGCCGGCAGGGCTTTGTCGTCGCGGATTCGCTTGGGCTTGGAATCTCGGTAAACCGGGATTCGTACGTGCTGAATTCAGAAGGCGTGGCGCAATCGAACCTTTATGCGGTGGGGGCGCTGACAGCCGGTCAATTCTGGGAGATTACCGCCGTTCCCGATATCAGGGCTCAGGCAGAACAGGTCGCTGCGCAAATAGCAATGTGAGAAGGATCCCGAGCCTTGACCGCATGGGTTGCGCTGCTGGCCTGTTTTCGATCAGGCCTTGTTTTCTCACGGACGGTTCTTGAAGGCACATTCCACATTCGGACGGCGAGAGATCCTCGCTCCATCGAATCAGGCAGCCCTTTAAGGGGCACCAACACTTATTCGCGTCATGGTGTGAAGGTGCGCGGCGTTCTCTTTCATACCGCGCGCGAATAATACTCCCGGTGCTGCCGCAAATCTATAGAGGCGGTCAACTTTCGAGGATCAAATCGACGGGTTACGCGCAATTTTTTGTGTAGCGATGCTGGAATGCCAGCCATGTCTTATTTCCGTCTAGGAGGACCTTGATCTTTCGAAACATTGGCGCACCATCTTACTTAGCGAAGGCGAAAATCGCTGAGGCAGACCTTTATAGGAGGGCCTATGCTGAACAACTCCCTATTTGATGCGTTCACCCGTAACTACGAGTCTCGCCGCGAGACGGATATGTCTATCGCGGACTATCTGTCCTTGTGCAAGAAGGATCCGATGGCTTATGCCAACGCCACCGAGCGGCTGTTGGCAGCAATCGGCGAACCTGAGATCATCGATACAGCCAAGGATTCGCGGCTCGGGCGGGTCTTCATGAACAGGACGATCCGAACCTATCCGGCCTTTGCGGGATTTTTCGGTATGGAAGAGACGATCGAGCGGATCGTGTCCTTCTTCCGGCATGCAGCCCAAGGCCTGGAAGAGCGTAAGCAGATCCTCTACCTGCTCGGTCCCGTCGGCGGTGGCAAGTCTTCGCTTGCGGAGCGCCTGAAGCAGCTCATGGAGGTCAATCCCATCTATGTACTGAAGGCAGGCGACGACTTGAGCCCGGTCTTCGAAAGCCCCCTCAATCTCTTCGATCCTCTGGCCATGGGGCCGTTGCTGCTCGAAGAATACGATATCCCTACCCGTCGCCTCAGTGGCCTGATGAGCCCATGGTGCCTCAAGCGTCTCGACGAGTTCGATGGCGATATCTCTCGCTTCCGCGTCGTGAAAATCCAGCCGTCCCGGCTTCGCCAGATCGGGATTGCCAAGACCGAACCGGGTGACGAGAACAACCAGGACGTCTCATCGCTGGTCGGCAAGGTCGATATCCGCAAGCTCGAGCACTATTCGCAGAACGATCCAGACGCCTACAGCTATTCCGGCGGTCTCAATCGCGCCAATCAGGGCATTCTAGAATTCGTCGAGATGTTCAAGGCGCCGATCAAGATGCTGCACCCGTTGCTGACGGCAACGCAGGAAAGCAATTACATGGGCACCGAGAATATCGGTGCGATCCCGTTCTCGGGTATCATCCTTGCCCATTCGAACGAAGCGGAATGGCAGACTTTCAAGGCCAACAAGAACAATGAAGCCTTCATCGACCGCATCTGCGTCATCAAGGTTCCCTATTGCCTCCGGGTCATGGAGGAGCAGAAAATCTACGAGAAGCTGATCGAAGGCTCGGAGCTTGCAGATGCAGCCTGCGCGCCAGCGACGCTGGAGATGCTGGCCCGCTTCTCCGTCCTGTCACGGCTTCGCAAGCACGAGAATTCCAATCTCTTTTCGAAGATGCGTGCCTATGACGGCGAAAGCCTGAAGGAAACCGATCCGCGCGCCAGAAGCGTACAGGAATATCGCGATGCCGCAGGCGTCGATGAGGGCATGGACGGAATATCGACACGTTTCGCCTTTAAAGTCCTTGCGTCGACCTTCAACCACGACACGACGGATATCGGCGCCGACCCCGTTCATTTGATGTATGTTCTGGAACAGGCTATCCGCCGCGAGCAGTTTTCCGAGGAGACGGAAAAGCGCTATATGGAGTTCATCAAGGCTGAATTGGCGCCGCGTTACGCGGAATTCATCGGCAACGAGATCCAGAAGGCCTATCTGGAATCCTACTCCGATTACGGTCAGAATTTGTTCGACCGTTACGTCGATTACGCGGATGCCTGGATCGAGGACGTCGATTTCAAGGACCCAGATACAGGACAGTTGCTCGACCGCGAACTTCTGAACCAGGAGCTGACGAAGATCGAAAAACCCGCGGGCATCGCCAATCCCAAGGATTTCCGCAACGAGATCGTCAAGTTCTGCCTCAGATCGCGCGCCCACAACGGCGGCAAGAACCCGTCCTGGACCAGTTATGAAAAAATCCGGGAAGTGATCGAAAAGCGGATGTTTTCGCAGGTCGAAGATTTGCTGCCGGTCATCTCCTTCGGATCGAAGAAGGATAGCGAGACTGAAAAGAAACACAGTGAGTTCGTCTCGCGCATGGTCGCGCGGGATTATACCGAACGGCAGGTTCGCCGGCTGGTGGAATGGTACATGCGCGTCAAGCAGGCGAGTTAGGTAGGCTGTCCGGCGAGTACCCATTAGGAGCAAACATGCACATCATTGACCGGCGGCTCAATCCGCGCGGTAAAAGTTTAGAAAATAGACAACGGTTTTTACGGCGTGCCAAGGACGCCGTAGAACAAGCGGTTAAACGATCTTTGCAAAACCGCTCCATCCGCGATGTGCTTGATGGCGGTGAGGTTACTCTTCCGATCGGCGGCATGGCCGAACCGGGTCTTCACCGGGGCGGAGGGGGAATTCAGGATCGTATCCTTCCCGGCAATCAGAAATTCGTCGAGGGTGATTTTATCAAGCGTCCGCCGGCATCGGGCGGCGGCCGTTCGTCCGAAGCGGGGGAGGGCGACGGCGAAGACGGCTTCCGCTTCGTACTGACCCGGGAGGAATTCCTCAACATCTTCCTCGAAGATCTGGAATTGCCTGACCTCGCCAAACGCCGACTAAGCGAGACCGAGGAGGTTACGCCGCAAAGGGCCGGTTTTTCTGTCTCCGGCTCCCCCTCCAACATCGCCATCGGGCGCACGACACGCCTTGCCATGATGCGGCGCTTGGCGCTTCATCGCCCGAAGGTAGAGGAAATAGAGGCGCTCCAGAAGCAGATCGACGAATGCGACAATGCGGAAGAGCGCCTTGTTCTTGAAGACAGGCTGAGGGCCCTGACGCTCAAGAGCAAGCGCATCCCCTATATCGATCCGCTCGACGTGCGCTACCGGCGCTTTGAAAACACACCGAAGCCTGTCGTCAAGGCAGTGATGTTCTGCCTCATGGACGTGTCCGGTTCCATGAGCGAGCATATGAAGGATCTCGCCAAGCGCTTTTACCTGCTTCTCTATCTCTTCCTGTCTCAGCGTTATGAGAAAGTGGAGATCGTCTTCATCCGCCATACTGAAAAGGCGGAGGAAGTCGATGAGGAGACTTTCTTCTATAGCCCGGCGACAGGCGGCACGCTGGTCTCCAGCGCGCTGGCGGTTATGCGCTCGATCGTTGCCGCGCGCTTCGATCCGACGGAGTGGAACATCTATGCGGCGCAGGCCTCCGATGGCGACAATTCCTATTCGGACGGCGCTCTGACCGGCCAGCTGCTGCAGCAGGAAATCCTGCCGGTCTGCCAATACTTCGCTTATATCGAAGTCGGTGAGGAAGACGGGGATTCCTCAATGTCGAGGTCACCGCTCTGGACGCTCTATCAGGAGATTCGCTCCGCAGCGCTGCCTCTTGCCATGCGCAAGGTCTGCCGCAGGAACGAGATATTTCCTGTTTTCCATGACCTGTTTCAGAAGAAGGCTGCCAAGGCAGGGGCTACGCCATGAAGACCAGCACGCGGCATAAGGAAAAGCTTCTGTTTGAAGGGGCTGATTGGGATTTTCCGACCCTGCAGCGCATTCATGATGCCTGTGAAGACATCGCGCTTGGGGAATTGGGGCTCGATGTCTATCCGAACCAGATCGAGGTCATCACATCGGAACAGATGCTTGATGCCTATTCCTCGACAGGCATGCCGCTCTTCTATCGCCACTGGTCCTTTGGCAAGCATTTTGCCCATCACGAAGCCTTTTACCGTCGCGGGATGCGTGACCTCGCTTATGAGATCGTCATCAACAGCTCACCCTGCATCTCCTATCTCATGGAGGAGAACACGGCGACCATGCAGACGCTGGTCATTGCGCATGCTGCCTTCGGCCACAACCACTTCTTCAAGAACAACTATCTGTTCAAGCTCTGGACTGACGCCGAAGGCATCCTCGATTATCTCGACTTCGCCAAGAGCTACATCTCCCGTTGCGAAGAACGATATGGCGAAGTGGCCGTCGAACGCACGCTCGATGCTGCACATGCGCTGATGTCGCACGGTGTGCACCGTTACGCCGGCAAAACCCAGGTTGACCTACGGCAGGAAGAAAAGCGGTTGCAGGAGCGCCGTGCGCACGAGGAGAAGATCTTCAACGATCTCTGGCGCACCGTGCCTGTCGGCCTCAAGCGCAACAAGTCCGATCGCGATCTCGAGCGCCGGCGTGCTGCACTCGGTTTGCCGCAGGACAATATCCTTTACTTTCTCGAAAAATCCGCGCCCCGGCTGCATTCCTGGCAGCGAGAGATCTTGCGCATCGTGCGCCACGTCGCCCAGTATTTCCATCCCCAGCGCCAGACCAAGGTGATGAACGAGGGGACTGCCACCTACGTCCACTACAACATCATGCAGCGGCTGCACGAGCGCGGGCAGCTCAGCGACGGCAACTATTTCGAGTTTCTGAAATCGCACACCAATGTCGTGTTCCAGCCGATGTACGACGATCGGCGGTTCTCCGGCTTCAATCCCTATGCGTTGGGCTTTGCGATGATGCAGGATATCGAGCGCATCGTGACGGAGCCGACTGGCGAAGACCGCGACTGGTTTCCTGACATCGCCGGACGGGGCGATCCGATGGCGGTCCTGCGTGATATCTGGGCCAACTACCGCGACGAGAGTTTCGTCAGCCAGTTCCTGAGCCCGAGCCTCATGCGGCGCTGGCGCATGTTCCAGCTCCATGACGACCCGGAGATTCAGGAGGGTATCCTGGTTTCCGCGATCCATGACGAGCGCGGTTATCGGCGTATCCGGCGGCAACTCTCCCGCGGCTACGATATCGGCCATACCGACCCGGCTATTGAAATCGTCGACGTCGATCTCGCAGGTGACCGTAGATTGCTGTTGCAGCACCGAGCCACCAATGACGAGTTCCTGGAAGAGGAGGATCTGAAGCTCGTCCTGCAGCACCTTGCCGATCTCTGGAGCTATGACGTTCTGCTGGAAGAGCTCGACAGCAAGGAGAGTGTCGTCCGGAAGCACGTCGCCCATCCGCGGACATTTTCGCGACAGAGCGAATTCGCCTGAGTGGCGGGATTCCGCCTGCATTTAAGAGACACGATTCTTCAAACGTGATTGGACAGGCAGCGTAGTTGGGATCAACCTTTCCAAGGGGGCGTGCAGTCTATTTTTCCAAATAGGAGGCCGTCATGGAACAATACGCAGTCGATCAGCTTAAGGCTATAGCCAGGGTCAGCCGTACCACGCCACAACTGTCTCGCGCCGAGCGGTTGGACCGGTGGGCGCAGCTTCTGGAAGTCGATCCTGCGCGTTCGCTCGTTACCCTTCGGGAAACCGAATATCTGCCCCGCGACCAGCGGATACTGATGAGGATCACCGGGTCACCCATATCCGTAGCCTATGACGATCCGGTTCTGCGTGCTGCGGGTCTCGAAGGCGATACTTATGGGGACGCCCAGAGCTTTTTCGATCTTAACGATCGGCAACTGCACGGGCTCGTCTGCTCCTGCCATTTCGGAGCAAGGGTCGATGCGGCTGTCGTCGCCCGCCATCTGAGAGCGACCTCCATTCCGGGCATGAAGGGCATTTTGGCGCGCATGCGGCTGATGTTTACGCGATAGGCCGACTGCCTATCCGAAACCAATGATTAGACACCTGGCGGCAGCGGAACCGGGGTGGTGAAATGTGGCACTCCGTAGCCGCGCTTCACCTGCGGCCGGGCGGCAAGCTGCAGATACCAGCGACGGACATTCGGGAAGTCGCTGAGGTCGATCTTGTGACGCAGAAAACGCGAAACCCAGGGCCAGACGGCCATGTCGGCGATGGAATAGTCGCCGACAAGGTACTCCCGGCCCTCAAGTCTTGCATCAAGTGTTTCATAGAGCCTTATCGTATCCTTACGGAAAAGCTCCTCGGCGAAGGGCGCACGACCTTGATTGTAGGTCAGGAAATAATGGGCATGGCCGAGCGTCGGCCCAAAGCCGCCCATTTGCCACATCAGCCATTCGATTGTGTGATGGCGGGCCGCACCCTCACGCGGCAGAAACCGTCCTGTCTTTTCGGCGAGATAGAGAAGAATGGCTCCGGATTCGGCGAGTGTAATACCGGTTTCGTGATCGACGATGGCTGGGATTTTGCTGCCCGGATTAATCGCCACATAGTCGGCGGAAAACTGATCGCCTTTGGTGATATCGATCGTGTGGGCTTTATAGAGAAGCCCGAATTCCTCAAGCGCGATCGATATCTTCAGGCCGTTCGGCGTGATCCAGGTATAGAAGTCGATCATAGGAGCGGTCAGTCGAACATCACTTCTTCGACCGGCAGCTTTGCCATGCCGAAACGGCCGGTGACGTCGTCGAGGCCGGAGAACATGTCCCGCAGCGCGTGGACGATGGTCTCAATCCTCGGATCGACGACACGATAGACGATCGCCTTGCCGTCGCGGCGCCCTTCGATGACGTTTGCCTCGCGCAATTCCGCAAGTTGTTGTGAAAGCGTCGGCTGTCGGATGCCGAGTTCGTCTTCCAGCGCGGACACCGATGCTTCCGTTTCCATTAGATAACAGACGATTGCTAGCCGGTTCGCATTGGCGACCAACTTCAGAAGCTCGCTCGCCTCGCCGACACTGCGGCAGACCCTCGATGATACGGGCTTGGTCATGGCCACCTCTTTTGTTCTACAAAAAAGTAAAGTGAGTGCTCGGAGATTTCAATGCTCGATCTCTCTGGAAGCGCGCTTGCGATAAAAGATTTTATTATTGGTAGATTTAATAGGTTTTTGATCTGGTTTCCCGTTGGTCTCCGGGACCGGTTTCCTCGCTTTCAATTTATAAAAAAGTAGATTGATTGCGATGATAATCCATGACCGGAATGAAGATGAGAATCGGTGTTCATCCCAACAATCTCCACTTGCGGCTCGCAAGAGTATGGCCGGGTGCCTTTGCCGGACTCGATCCGATCTTCGTTCCCTATGGTGAAGGCCGGGACACGGCCTCGCTGCTGGAAAGCGGCGCGATTCATTTCGGCGGAACCGGCTCGACGCCGCCGATCGAGGCGGATGCGCGTGGCCTCCATATCGAATATGTCGCCGCATCGGCGCCGCGGCCTGCCAATGGCGCGATCTTCGTGCGCGCCGACAGTGATATCGGCTCGGTAGCCGATCTTGCCGGTCGAAAGATCTCCCTGATCGATGGTTCGTTTCACACCTATCTGCTCGCTCGCAGCCTGGAGGGCGAGGATCTTGCGCTTGGTGACGTCGAGCGTATCGAAAGCGGCACGCGGGATTCCCTGACGGAACTGCTGGAGGGCAGGGTCGATGCCTGGGTTGCCATGTCGCCGCGGCTGGAGAAGGCGATCGGCCGGCCGGATCTTCGTCTCATCGTTCGCTGTGGCGCCACCATTCCCAACCGGTCGCTCTTCTGGAGCCTTGCGCGCATTGGACTTTCCCCAAGCGAAATCGCCGGTATTGCCTCGGAGCTTGCCCGTGTCGGCGGCCAGATCGCCGCCGATCCTGTAAGGGCAGCTCATCTTCTGGCGGAAAACGACCATAGCGGTACCGACGCCGAGGCTTGGGAGAGGGTAGTGCGCTCACGCGATCTGTCGGTGGTGCCGATTGATGGGGCAGTGCTGGCCGAGCAGCAGGAAGAAGCCGACACGCTCTTCCGCCATGGCCATTTTGATCGCACGGTCGCCATTGGCGGACCGCTGGAAGCAACGGAGTGAGGAGCCGGGATGAACGTCTTCTGGTATATGTGTGCGCCTGACGGCGCCTATCCGTGGCAGCCGGAAGGCTCGCGTCAGGTCGATTACGGCTATTATAAGCAGCTCGCCCAGGCCTATGACCATCTTGGTTATACAGGCGCACTCTTTGCGACCGGCGCTCACGATGTCTGGGTGCTGGCAAGTGCACTGCTTTCCTATACCGAGCGGCTGCGTTTCCTCGTCGCTATCCATCCGGGCCTCGTCGCACCGACGCTGCTGGCCAAAATGGCCGCGACCTTTCAGGAATTTGCTCGCGACCGCCTGCTGATCAACGTCGTCTCAGGCGATGCCAAAATGCTCTGCGCCTATGGCATGATGCTGCCGCATGACGAACGTTACGACATGGCGGACGAATATCTGCAGCTCTGGCATCGGCTCTTCGCCGGCGAGAGCGTCACCTATCAGGGCAAGTATTTCTCTACTGACGGCGCCAAGCTCGCCCTTCCGGTCGGCGAAAGCATTGCCCCTCCGCCACTCTGGTTCGGCGGCTCCTCCGACAAGGCGCTCGATGTCGCCGCAAAACACGTCGATACCTATCTCTCCTGGGGTGAGACGCCCGAGCAGATCAAGGGTAAGGTCGAGGCCGTGAAGGCACGTGCTGCCCATTACGAACGCGAGCTCGAATATGGCATTCGCCTCTACGTGATCGTGCGTGACACGGACGAGAAGGCGTGGGAAGCCGCCGCTGATCTCTATGGCCGCATGGATGAGGCGGCAATTGCCGCCAACCAACGCTTCGTTGCCCGCAGCGATTCTGTCGGCCAGCAGCGCATGACGGCGCTGCATGGTGGCCTGAAGCCGGACAACCTGCGCGATCTTGAAGTCGCTCCCAATCTCTGGGCCGGCATCGGCCTGGTGCGGCCCGGTCCCGGCACGGCAATCGTCGGCTCGCCCGATACGGTGCTGCGCACGCTCGAAGCTTATCAGAAGGCTGGCGTCGAAACCTTTATTCTTTCCGGCATGCCGCTGCTTGAGGAAGCTTATCGTTTCGGCGAAAAGGTTCTGCCGCGTCTTGATGTCAGAAGGGAAGTGTCGAAGGCGCGCAACTACACCTGGTCGACGCTCTTCGATCGCGACCTTTCCACCGTCAAGAGCGCCTGACCCTCCGGCAAGAAAGCAAGTTCAGTGGCAGCAAGTGAATTCCATCCAGCCGAACAAGAGACGACAGGCGACGGGCTTGCAGCCCGCATCCTCAAGGCGATCGAAGGCGTCCTTGGCGTTGCCGCCGCGTCGGTGCTTGCCGTGCTGCTCGTCATGGTGCTGGTCACGGTTTGCATGCGTTATTTCTTCGCCGCCGGCTTCATCGGCGCTGAAGATCTCGGCATCTGGCTGCATGTGTTGCTGATCGCGCTCGGCGCGCCACTCAGTCTCAACAGCGCGCTTGCCATGCGTCTCGACGTCTTCGTCAAGATGATGCCGGAGCGCCTTTACCCGGCAACGCAGGTGGCCGCCGATGTATTCACCGTGCTTTCCGGCCTGATCCTGAGTTTCGGAGGCAGCGAGATCATGACCATGCTCGGTGGTACATCCCCGACGCTCGGCGTGCCGGAATGGATCCGCTTCGGCTTTCTCGGCGCCGGCGGCGCGCTGATCCTCGTCGTCCTTCTGCTGCAACGTATTGCCGAAGGAAAGGCTTTGCCGGTCTTCCTTTCCGTCGCTATCGGTGCCGCACTCTATGCCGGCATTCCCTTCGTCTCCGTGGAACTCGACTGGCCGCCCAGCATCTTCCTTGGTCTCATCGCCGCGATCGGCCTCGTGCTTGCAGCACCCTTGCCGCATGCCTTCCTGGCCGCCGCCTATGTGGTGATCGCCTTCGGCAGCAGCTTGCCGGAACCGGCGATCGTGTCGTCGACCGTCACCGGCATTTCGAAATTTCTGCTGCTTGCCATTCCCTTTTTCCTGCTTGCCGGCGGGCTGCTGACGGCATCTGGCGTCGCCAACCAGCTCGTGCGTTTCGCCGCCGCCATGGTCGGCCACCGCCGTGCTGGTCTCGCCCAAACGACGCTGCTCACCAGCGTGCTCTTTTCCGGTGCCTCCGGCTCCTCGGTTGCCAATGCGGCCTTCGGCGCATCCACCTTTCAGCCGGAGCTCGTCCGCCACGGTTACCCGCCGGCGAAGGCCGCGGCGATCATTGCAGCGACCTCGGTGCTCGACAATGTCATTCCGCCGTCGATCGCCTTCCTGATCCTGGCGACCGCCACCAATCTTTCGGTTGGCTCCCTGCTGGTCGGCGGCTTCTTTGCCGGTGGCCTGATGGCCATCTGTCTTGCGGTCGCCATCCATCTGACGGTCCGCGATCAGGCGCCGCTGCCCCGAGCTACACCGGCGCAGCGCTGGCAGTCGGCCGTCCAGGCGATCCCCGCCTTCGGTCTCGGCGTCATCGTCGTGGTCGGCATTCGCATCGGCATCGTCACGACGACGGAGGCCGCGGCCCTTGCCGCCTTCTACACCTTCCTGCTCGGCATCGGCGCGCGGCTTGGCGTCCTCTCGCTTTACGCCGCATTCCGCCAGGCGGCGGTCGAGGCCGCCGCTATCGGCCTTCTGATCGGCACAGCCGGCCCCTTTGCCTTCCTGCTTGCTGTCGATGATGTCTCAGGTCTGATCTCACACCTGACGACGGTGCTCGGCGGCAGTGCGCTCGCTGTCATCCTGCTGTCCAACATCATTCTGCTGGTCGTTGGCCTCGTTCTCGATATCGGCGCTGCGATCCTGCTCTTTGGACCGATCCTGCTGCCTGCCGCCGTCGCCGCTGGCATCGATCCCATTCATTTCGGCGTCATCATCGTCGTCAACCTGATGATCCACGGACTGACGCCGCCACTCGGCATGCTGATCTTCGTCGTCAGCGGCGTGACCCGCATTCCAGCTTCCGCCCTCTTCAAGGCGGTCGTTCCCTATCTGCTTGCTCTTCTCGTTTCCCTCGCAATCCTTTGCGCATGGGCGATCATCTTCTAACCGACAGGACCTTATTCATGGACAACTTCAACCGACGCAATTTCCTGAAGACCGCTGCGATCGCCGGCACTGCCCTTGCCGCCCCGGCCTTCGTTCGCACGGCGGCGGCCCGCACGACGACGATCACGATCGCCTCGCTGCTCGGCGACGATAAGCCGGAGACGAAAATCTGGGTAAAGATCAGCGAGCTGGTCGAAGCCAAGCTGCCGGGCCAGTTCAAGTTCAACATCGTCAAAAACGGTGCACTCGGTGGTGAAAAGGAAGTGGCAGAAGGCGTTCGCCTCGGCTCCATCCATGCCAGCCTGTCGACGGTCTCTTCGCTCTCCGGCTGGGCGCCGGAACTGCAGATCCTCGATCTTCCCTTCCTGTTCCGCGATGCCGAGCATGTACGCCGCACCGTCAGCGGCGATATCGGCACTGAGCTTAAAGGCAAGCTGCAGGCGCAGAATTTCGTCGTCGGCGATTTCATCAATTATGGCGCCCGTCATCTGCTGACCAAGGAACCGGTGACGCGCCCGGAACAGCTGAAGGGCAAGCGTATCCGCGTCATCCACAGCCCGCTACACACCAAGCTCTGGAGCGCCTTCGGCACGACGCCGATCGGTATTCCGATCACCGAGACCTATAATGCACTGGCAACGGGCGTCGCCGACGCCATGGACCTCACCAAATCAGCCTATGCCGGCTTCAAGCTCTATGAGGTCGTGCCCTACATGACCGAGACCGGCCACATCTGGGCGTCGGGCATCATCTATTATTCTTCGACCTTCTGGGGCGGTTTGAACGAAGAGCAGAAGGCCGTTTTCCAGCAGGCATCCACGGAAGGCGCAGCCCACTTCAATCAGCTCATCGTCGATGACGAGGCTGCATCAGTCGAAGTTTCGTTGAAGAACGGCGGCAAGCTGTTGAAGCCGGAAGCCTTCGATGAATGGCAGAAGGGCGCTCAAGGCGTCTGGGACGATTTCGCCTCCGTCGTCGGTGGCCTCGACCGTATCAAGGCCGTCCAATCGGCCTGAGGAAGTCCTGAACACGAGGCTAGCCGGTCAGCCAGCCTCGCTCAGTCGTTGGGTTGACGAAGCAGGTACTGTCGAATTTACGCTGCTTCCTCTCCCAGTATTTTCACCGGCCTGTCCCATTGGATCAGCACCACGCAGCCGGTATCACTCCAGACAGAATGTTCGGTGCCCGGCGCATTGACGATATAGCTGCCGCGGCCGTAGTCGCCCGCTTCGTCCGATTGCACACCGTCGAGGACGAGGATGGTTTCCAGTCCTTCATGCCGATGACGGGGAACGCTGGCGCCGGCTTCATATTTCAACAGCGCTACGCCCGGCTGGTCGCCGTCGAAAGGACGGATCCAATGGATCGTCACTTCATCGCGGAAAGGGCCGAATTCAAGTGTCTTCCAGCCGTCTGAAGTCAAGAGTTCGCGGGTGGTCTCAGGCATGGGCGATGCTCTCCAGGATGTCGTCGACATGCGCCGTCCAGCCGACGATCGCGCCCTGGGCGCGGATCATGGCGATGGCGGCCGCCTTGAATTCGGGAAAGTAGCTTTCCGTCGCCTCCTCGGCGAGCAGGCATTCGTAGCCGCGGTCGTTCGCCTCGCGCATGGTCGTCTGGACGCAGACTTCGGTTGTGACGCCGGCAAAGACGAGCTGCTTGATGCCCCTCCGCTGCAGAACATCGCCGAGCTCGGTGGCGTAGAAGGCACCCTTGCCAGGCTTTTCGATGACCACTTCGCCCTTGAGCGGCGCAAGTTCCGGCAGGATCGCCGTGCCGGGTTCTCCCGAGATGAGGATGCGGCCCATTGGGCCTTCATCACCGATCCGGAGCGTCGGGTTGCCGCGGTCGCGTTTTGCCGGCGGCAGGTCCGAGAGGTCGGACCTGTGACATTCCATCGTGTGGATCACCGGCAGGCCGGCATTGCGGAAGCCCTGGATGAGGCGTTTGACGTCGGGCACGATCCTGGTAATGCGGCTGACATCATTGCCAAGGCTGGCGCCAAAGCCGCCAGGCTCGGCGAAATCACGCTGCATGTCGATGACGATGAGGGCCAGTTGGTCATGTTTCGCCGGGAAGTCGAAGGGTTCTGCCTTGATCTCCGCCATCAGTGATGTCCTGCCATATGTGCGCCGATGACGCCGATATCGGCTGAGCGTGCCGGTGTCTCGTAAACCAGCTTGCCTTCGGAAATCACCATGATGCGGTCGGACATTTCGAGCAGCTCATCAAGGTCTTCGGAAAGCAGCAGTACGGCCGTACCGGAATTGCGGGCCTTCATGATGCGGGCACGGATCTCGGCGACGGCCGAGAAATCGAGGCCGAAACAGGGGTTGGAGACGATCAGCAGATCGACCTCGCCCGTCAGTTCGCGGGCGAGCACGGCACGCTGCACATTGCCGCCCGAAAGCGCCGCGATCGGTGAGGAGGAGGAGGCCGTCTTCACCTTGAAATCGGAAATCAGATCCGTGGCGCGCTTCTTCATCTTGCCCTTGTTCAGCCAGATTGCATCTTTGCCGTCGGCCCTCAGATCGAAGGTGCGGAAGGCGAGGTTTTCGCTGACCGTCATGCGCGGGGCGCAGGCATTTTGCAGGGGCTCCTCGGGGATGAAGCGGACATTGTTCTTGCGGGTTTCCGGGCGCGTCGCGCCATAGGTCTCGCCTTTGACACTGACGCGGCCGGTATCCGTCGGTCGTTGGCCGGCGAGGATTTCCGTCAGTTCCTTTTGGCCATTGCCCGATATGCCGGCAATACCGACGATCTCGCCGGAGCGAACAGTGAGATTGTCGATCTCGATGGTCTTGAGACCTGAACGGTCCGGCGCCTTGACCTGCTCGACCGTCAGCACGGGTTTCGCGCTTTCGGAAATCGGAACGCGGGTGTCGAGTTCGGCCAGTTTGACGTCGCCGATCATCATCGCCGCCATGTCGGCGGTGGAGAGTTCGCCCACCTTGCCGGTGCCGACCAGCTTACCGCGCCGCAGGATGGAGACGGCATCGGCAAATTTTGTGACCTCGTGGAATTTGTGGGAGATCATCAGCACGGTCAGTTCGCCGCGCTCGGTCATGGCGCGCACGAGGCCGAGCATCTCGTCTGCCTCGGCAGGCGTCAGCACCGAGGTCGGCTCATCGAGAACCAGGAAGGAGCGGCCGAGGTAAAGCTGCTTGACGATCTCAAGCTTCTGCTTTTCGCCGGCGGCAAGTTCACTCACCGGCCGGTCGAGCGGGATCTTGAAGGGCATGCGCTCCATGAAGGCAGCGAGATCCTTGCGCTCCTTCGCCCAGTTAATGATGGCAGGCACTTCGGCGCGGTTGATGACAAGGTTTTCGGCACCCGTCAGCGAGGGGACCAGCGTGAAGTGCTGGTAGACCATGCCGAGCCCATAGGTCGCGGCGTCCTTCGGTGAGGCGATCGCCACTTCGCGGCCATCGACGGAAAGCGCGCCCGATGTGGCGTGGTAGAAACCCATGATGCATTTGACGAGCGTCGATTTGCCGGCGCCGTTCTCGCCGAGCAGCGCGTGAAAGCTGCCCGAAGGTACCTTGATCGATACGTGGTCGAGCGCGGTAAAACTGCCGAAGCGCATCGTCATGTCGATCGTGTCGATGCCGACGGCTTTACCCGCTTGCGGGAGGGGGGTGTCGCGGACCGTACTCATGGCAGTTGGCTCACAAGCGTTTCAGAATTGGAGACGGAGCCGAAGACGCCGCCCTGCATCTTCACCATCTTGATCGCGGCAAGATGATTGCCGTAGTCGGTCGCGCCGCAGCAATCTTCCAGAAGCAGGCATTCATAGCCGCGGTCGTTTGCCTCGCGCATGGTGGTGGAAACGCAGACGTCGGTGGTGATGCCGGTCAGGATGATATTCTCGATGCGCTTCTGGTTGAGGATTAGCTCCAGGTCGGTGGCACAGAAGGAGCCCTTGCCGGGCTTGTCGATGATCGTCTCGCCTTCGATGGGGTAGAGTTCCGGAATGATGTCCCAGCCGGGTTCGCCGCGGGTCAGGATGCGCCCGCACGGGCCCGGATCGCCGATACCGGCGCCGATGCGCTGTGAGCGCCAGAGCTTGTTGGCCGGCAGGTCGGCAAGATCAGGGCGATGGCCTTCGCGGGTGTGGATGATGTGGTAGCCCTTGGCCCGCATGGCGGCCAGGACCTTCTTGATCGGCTCGATCGGCGCCTGCACCAGCGAGAGGTCGTAGCCCATGTGATCGACATAGCCGCCCTTGCCGCAGAAATCTGTCTGCATGTCGATGATGATGAGCGCGGTATTGTCCGGCCGCAGGGCGCCATTATAGGGCCAGGCATAGGGATCGGCGTCGATATAATGTCCTTTGGTTTCGACCATGGCGTCCATCGTCTTCTTCTCCTATTCACCCGCGAGTTTGAATGTTTCGCCGTAGCGGCGTACCGGCTTGTCGAAGCCGCAGGATGTGCCATCCGTGACCTTCACCTGATCTTCCCAAGGAAGGCGGTATTTGCCGGCGATGAGGTCGTGCATGTAGGAATAGGGCGCATCATCAGCGCCGCCGGCCACAGCCACATAGCCGCGATGACCGAACTGGTAGATGTTGTTTTCGACGCCCCAGCCGAGGCGGGCTTCGCGCACGAGATCGGGGCGGACTTCGGCGGTGATGATTTCGTTGACGCGCCCGGAGGTGCCATGGGCGATGATCGAGCCGTCGAAATTGCAGATCATGCCTTCGCCCATCGAGTCGAAGGTGCCGTCAGAGCCGCACATGCAGACGCTCGCCGTGACCATGAGATTGCAGAAGGCGTTCGACTGGTTGGTGAATTTCCAGCTTTCGCGGATCGGTGCCGTGTAGCCGGCCGTGCGGATCATGATTTCCGCGCCCTTATAAGCGCATTCACGCGCCATCTCCGGGAACATGCCGTCATGGCAGATAATGAGCGCGAGCTTTGCGCCCTTCGGCCCGTCGATGACGGGAATGCCGAAATTGCCGGGCTCCCACGGTTCGACAGGCACCCAGGGGTGCATCTTGCGGTAATAGAGCTTCAGCTCGCCCTTGTCGTCGATGACGATGCCGGAATTATAGGGCATGCCCTCGGGGTTCAGCTCCATGATCGAGAAGCAGCCCCAGATCGCATTCTCCTTGCAAGCCTTTTTGAAGGCTGCGACCTCCGACCCGTCGAGCGTGCACATGATCTCCGGATTGATATCCATCGACAGGCCATGCAGGGCATATTCCGGAAAGACGACCAGATCCATGCCCGGCTGATTGCGCCGCGCCTTGCCGACGAGATCGACGATGACCTGCGTCTGGCGCGCAAGGTCTTCCCTTGTCACGGTGACCGGAAGCTGCAGCTGGACGAGACCGATACCGACACCATGCTCCGATTTGTTCAATCCGCCGAGACCGTTCATGGCTTGGCTCCTTTCGTGCTTATTTCTCTCGGGCTCATTTCGTCAGGGAAAGCGCGCCGGGTGCGCCGGCGAGCGAACGTGTCGGTGAGGATGTCGCGATCATGATGACCAGGGTCAGCACATAAGGAGCGGCATAAAAAAGGTAGTAACCCTGTGTGACGCCGACCGATTGCAGTGCCGGGCCTAGCGCGCCGGCGCCGCCAAACAGCAGGGCGGCGAGGAAGCAGCCGATCGGGTTCCAGCGGGCGAAGATGACGAGCGCCACAGCCATCAGGCCCTGGCCGGAAGAAATGCCCTCGTTCCAGGAGCCCGGATAATAGAGCGACAGATAGGCGCCGCCGATTGCCGCCAGCGAACCGCCGACGGCCGTTGCGAGCAGGCGCACACGATCCGGATTGATACCCATGGCACGCGCCGCATCGGTGCTGTCGCCGACGACGCGCAGGATCAGGCCGACGCGGGTATTCTTGAAGGCCCACCAGAGTATGAAGGCGAGTGCCGCGCCGAGCAGGAAGAGCACATTGATGTTCAGCGCTGCCTGGATCTGAGGCATGCTGGACCAGAAACCCAGTGGAATTGCCGGCAGATGCGGCGCTGCCGGCTGGATGAAAGGTTTGCCGAGGAAGAAGGCAAGGCCGAGCCCGAACTGCATCATGGCGATACCGATGGCGATATCGTTGACCTTCGGCCATTTGCAGATCCAGCCATGGACGAGACCGAAGACGGCGCCCGTCGCCATTGCCGCGAGTACCCCGAGCCACGGTGAATTGGTCATGACCGCGACGGCATAAGCTGTCATCGCACCGAAGACCAGCGTGCCTTCAAGCCCGAGATTGATGCGGCCGGAGCGCTCGGTGATCGTCTCGCCGAGGCTGACGAAGATGAAGGGCGTGGAAACGCGGATTGCGCCTGCGAGGATGCCGAGAGGCACGCCCCATATTCCGATGCCTGTCTCTTCCATCAGAGGCTCCTTTTCCAGAGGTCGGGATTGAAGATCTTGAAGCGGCCGTAAAAGGTCTCGCAGAAGAGGATGACGATGAAGAGCGTGCCCTGCAGCACCAGAACGGTGGCATCAGGCAGGCCCATGCGGCGCTGGATGAGGCCGCCGGAAGCATCGATGCCGCCGAGCAGGATCGCGACCGGGATGATTGCCAGTGGATAGTGACGAGCGAGGAAGGCGACGAGGATACCGGTATAGCCGTAGCCCGCGGCAAGTGAGGCATTAGCACTGCCTTGCACCGCGGCGACTTCCACCATGCCGGCAAGCCCCGCAAAACTGCCGGCGATTGCCGTGAAGCCGACGATCAGCCTGCCGACTGGAAGACCCTGGATCTGCGCGGCGCGCACATTGCCGCCGGCGATGCGGGCCGCAAAACCGTAGCTCGTCACTTCGATCAAGATCCAAGAGAGGATGCAGGCGACGATGCCGATGACGAGGCCCCAATGCACGTCCATGCCAGGAATGTTGCCGAGCATGTATTCTGCCGGCAGCGGCTTGGTGGAAGGCTTGTTGAGGCTGGCGGGATCACGTAGCGTCCCTTCGACGAACTGGTTCATCAGGGCGATAGCGATGTAGGAAAGAAGCAGCGAGGAGATTGTCTCGTTGACCCCGCGATAGTGGCGCAGGAAACCGGCTAGGCCGATCCAGATCCCGCCGACCACCATGGCGGCAATGCCCATGAGAATGAGGGTCAGGAATACAGGCGCTGAACCGGCAAGCGGCATGGCCATGGCCGCGGCAGCAACGCCGCCCAGCACGACCGCCCCTTCCCCGCCGATGATGACGAGGCCGAGACGGGCGGGCAGGGCGACGCAGAGTGCCGTCAGGAGAAGGGGTGCGGCACGGCTTAAGCTGTTTTGCACCGAAAACCAGCTGCCGAAGCCGCCGGTATACATGAGCTGGAAAAGCATCGCTGGCGATTTTCCAATCGCCAGGATGAACAGGGAGAAGAGCGCAAGACCGATCAGGATGGCCGCAAGGCCGATGACGACAGGTTCGGCGTGTCGTGCGATCCATTCGAGAATGGGACGCAACGACGCCGGTTTTTCGGAAGCGACTGATATTGCGGGATCATTGGCCTGGACAGTCATGGCGCTTCTCCCTTTTCGGCTTACGCCGTGGACCCGACGACACCCTCGACCAGATAGTTCATGCTCTCGAGCTCGATCGCGTCTTCGGCATAGCTCTTGTCGGCGGTCACGACGGAATTGCCCTTATTGTCCTTCAGCGGACCCTTGAAGACCGAGAAACCGCCCTTCATCATCTCGGCGTGGGTCGCTTCGAAGGCCTTACGGCCTGCCTCGGAAACGCCGGGTCCGAGCGCGCTCATCTTGACGAAACCGTCCTTCAGGCCGCCGCGTACGAAATTGCCGAGCTTTTCGCCGGCCTGAGCCTTCTTGACGAAATCGCTATAGACATTGCCCCAGGCCCATTCCGCACCGGTGAGGTACTTTTCGGGGGCAAGCGGGCTCTGGTTGGCGTGATAGCCGCAGACGAAGGCACTGCGGCCGGCAGCGGTCTCGACGACGACCTTCGGGCTGTCGACGTGGCAGGTGATAACATCGGCGCCCTGATCGATCAGTGCATTGGTGGCTTCTGCTTCCTTGACGGCGAGCGACCACTCCCCGGTGAAGATCACCTGGCAGGTGATGGTCGGATCGACGGTGCGGGCGCCGAGCAGGAAAGCGTTGATGTTCTGCAGAACCTGCGGGATAGGCTTGGCGGCAACAAAGCCGATCTTCTTGCTCTTCGTCGCGTGGCCGGCGGCGATGCCGTTCAGATACTGGCCCTGGAAGATGTAGCCGAAATAGGAGCCGGTATTGGCCGGGTTCTTGCCTTCCTGCCAGAGGCCGCCGCAATGGCGGAACTGGATATCCGGGTACTTAGCGGCCATCGCCAGCATATGCGGGTCGAAATAGCCGAAGGAGGTCGGGAAGAGCAGGGTCGCGCCATCGAGATTGATCATCGATTCCATCGTCTTCTGGACGTCAACAGTCTCGGGCACATTCTCTTCTTCGACGACGGTGATTCCCGGCAGTGCCTTGACGACCGCGGCACCTTCGGCATGTGCCTGGTTGTAGCCATAGTCGTCCTTCGGGCCGACATAGATGAAGCCGACGGTCAGGGCCGTCTGCGCAAGAGCGCGCGAGGAAAGGAGACCGGGGGCTGCGCCGACCAGGGCGGTGGCTGCAGATACTTGAAGGAAATGGCGGCGGTTCATGGAAAGGAGTTTGGTCATCGGAATGCTCCCCTTGCGGCGGTTTCGCCGGTTCAATTGGTTACGGGAAAGTGTATGCAATGACCATGCCAGATTTTATTCTATTGAATTCATTGGATGTCTTCGGAGGATCACAAGGCACCGTAAAAAGTGTATGCAATTTTTAGTCATACAAGATCAAAAACTATGCAGAGTCTATAAAATCAGCTAATTTCAGCATCAGATTTTTTTACCTCGTGTATATCCGCACACAATCTGTTGTTTTTCTTTGTTAAAACAATGGTTTGTTGCTATATTTGACTTTGCGGCACCAACGATGCATGTGTATGCATGCATTTAACGGACAGAATCATTCCTTGAAGCAGGTCAGGCGCAGAGAGATCATCCGAGCAGGAACGACCGTCGAGCAGATGGTGCGGGCAATTGCTGATATGATCGTGACCGGGCGGATGCTGCCTGGCGACAAGCTTGACGAAATCTCGCTGGCGGCCCGTTTCGAAGTGTCGCGCACGCCGGTGCGCGAGGCGCTTCGCGAACTCGGCGCCATGGGGCTCGTCGATCGCGAGCCGAACCGCAGCGCCGTCGTCACCAACGTGACCGAAACCTATCTGCACTCGATGTTTGAGGCGATGGCGGAGTTGGAAGGAGTCTGCGCGCGTCTAGCCGCCGAGCGGATGACGGTTGACGAGCGGCGCATGCTGGAAATCGACCATCGCGCTTCTGCTCGCCTCGTGCATCAGGGTGCGGAAGAGGATTATGCTGTTCACAATACCGAGTTCCACACGCGGCTCTATCGCGGTGCGCATAATGAGCACATCTATGAGCTGGTAACCCAGAGCCGGGCCCGGCTTGCGCCTTTCCGCCGCGCGCAGTTCCGGCTGCCGGGTCGGCTTGCCAAATCCTATGATGAGCACGACATGATTGTGACTGCGATCATGCGGGCAGATGGTGCAGCCGCTGCAAAGGCAGCCTATTCGCATGTGGAAATCGTCAGCGATGCCAGCGTCGTCTTTGCTTCGGCGAGAGAGAAATAGTTGCCACGGATGGCACCGACTGCGTAGGCGGCAATCATCAACGTAACGTTTGGAACTGTAGACGTGATCGAACGCTGAGGACCAAATCCCTGATTGCGAGGTTGCTGCCGAATTGACAACATCCAGACCACTCCATAAGGCAGGTTGTGACCGGCAATTGAAGAGGCAGCGATAATGTCGATCTGGATTGGGCGAATTCTGTCAGCACTGGTTGTAGTTTTGCTTCTTGCTGATGCGGCCACCAACCTTTTTGCACCTGATTTCATACAGGCGGAAATGGAAGCAACCGGTTTCCCCGTCAACCTCGCCCCGGTGCTTGGCATGATTATCGCGATCTGCGCGATCCTTTATGCTGTTCCGAAAACAGCTTTCCTTGGTGCGATACTGGTGACCGGTTTTCTCGGCGGCGCCATTTGCACGCACTTCCGTCTGGGCGAATTTTTTACGCCGCCCCAGATCGTAAGCTTGCTTATCGGGGCTGCCACCTGGGGCGGCCTTTATCTGCGGGATCCGAGACTGCGTCAGTTGATACCACTGAATATAGTCTGAGCGCGCGGCGATCTCGCCGCGGAGTATGGAAGCGGCCGGGATTCTGACCGGCGACCAGACACTGTTGCGCCTACCGGCTGCAATTTTTTCTCAAAGGAAATCGGCGACTGAGACTTCAGGTCTTCAGCCGCCGACAAAGATCTCGTCCGTTGGACGTTCCCGTCAAGGAAAAGGCTCGCCCTCGGCTGAGGGCGAGCGAGAACCATCTACAGGAGTGGAATTCTGTATCGATGGGTGAGGCCGATCCGGCAGGGAACCGAACCGACCTCCTTCTTCTGAATTGGAGGTCACCAAAGCAGAAGCCTGTGATGAAAAACCCCAGGATGCGATCCCGGGGTCTTCAATGTTCAGATTAGAACGAACGCTGCAGACGGAAGTAACCCGTCGTGAAGTCGTCGCTATCTTCCGGATCCAGGTACTGGATAGAAGCCTTGGCGTAGAAGTTGTCGACGATCTGGTAATCAACCGTCAGACCGACCTTCCAGGCGTCGCCGGTACCGTCGAAGTCATCCGGAACGGTGTCGAACGCGCTGGCACCGCCGATGTAGTTGCCGTAGTACTGAACACCAGGAGTGATCTTCAGCTTGTCCGTGGCCTTGATGGCGTATTCGGCAGCAACTGCCCATTCAGCCGTCGAGTAGTAGGAGTTCGGGCCGCTGGAGTAGACAGCAGCGAGGCCGAGCGTGCCCGGACCAACTTCAACCGTACCCATTGCGCGGATTGCGCCGTCTTCGTTGTCGAAGTCCCAGCCGCCGGTAACCTGGTAGCTGAAGGCACCAGCCGTGCCGCCGATGCCGAAGGCAACGCCGACATTGTTCGGGCCATCGTTCGGAACGAGGAGGCCGGTGACCGGATCCACGTCACCCTGATAGACGCCATCTTCCAGTTCGTCGACGCTGAGACCAGCGTAGAAGGTACCGGTTTCGTACTGATAACGGATCGAGTTATGCAGCGTTACGACAGAACCGATGTCGTCGGTTTCGCCGGAGAGACCATCGTCCCACCAGGAGTAGAAGAGACCAGCGCGGAAGCCAGCGACGTCAAGGTAAGCGGAGTCGAGGATCGTGTCCTGGTTCGTTGCGTTGTCGGCATTGGCCTGGAGAACGATCACGCCGGTGAGCGGACCGTACTCGGTGTCGCTCTTGGCGGTGAACTGAACCTGACCACGGGTAACTGCATCCCAGTCAGAGTCGTTGTCACCGCCGACGTTCGAGCCAACGTTAACCTGGAAACGGATGTAACCTTCGATCTTCAGGCAGGTTTCCGTGCCCGGGATATAGAAGTAGCCGGTGCCGTAGGCGTCGCAGACGCGAACGTATTCAACCGGTTCCGGCTCGGCAGCAACGATTGCGTC
>NZ_AJWE01000134.1:0-40385 GCF_000281145.1 Rhizobium sp. CF142
CCGCCGATATCGGCGGCCTTCGCCACTTTCTCGGCATCGCGACCGACGACAAGGGCAACGGATGAAACGCCTGTTGCTGCCACCGCGTCCACGACATGGGCGATCATCGGACGGCCTGCGACCTCATGAAGCACCTTCGATTTCGCTGATTTCATGCGCGTGCTGTCGCCGGCGGCGAGAATGACGGCAAGGCAGGTGCGTTCCATGGGCAGACTCCGAGAATCCATTGCTAGTCGGCTGTTCTGCCGCTCATAGCAGCAAGGCGAGGCTTCAAAAAGACGAAATCGGCAGGGAGACGATGGGCTCGGAGAGCGCGGAGAAGGCTTCGTGGACGTGCTCCCTGCCCTCGATGATGACATCTTCCATCGCCTTGCGCGCTGCAGCAGTATTGCCTGCCGCGATCGCATCGACGATGCGCATGTGGGTTTCGGCGATGTTGGCGAAACCACTCTGCGATGGCGGCGTGCTCATGCGGAACATGCCGACGAGTGCGGCCTCTATGAGCCCGCCGAGCGTGCGCATGAAGGGATTGTGGGATGCTTCGGAAACGGCGAGATGGAAGCGCAGATCGGCAAGTGCCAGGCTGTCGGACGTATGGCCGCTTGCGGCCATGTCGAGCGCCAGACCGCGCAGCAATTCGATATCGGCCGGGTTTGCACGCTCGGCCACGAGACCGGCGGCGAATGGTTCGAAAGCCAGGCGGATATCGTAGAGCTGCAGGAGGAATTCTTCGCTCACACCGTTGGCGAAATGCCAGGAGATGATTTCGGTGTCGAACATGTTCCAGAAGTTCTTTTCCGTCACACGTGTGCCGACACGCGCCTTTGCAACGACCATGCCCTTGGCGGCGAGCGTCTTCATCGTTTCACGCAGTACCGTGCGTGAGACCTTGAAGCGCTGCGCCAGCTCTCCGTCTCCGGGCAGGATCGTGCCGACGGGATAGGTGCCGGCAACAATTGAACGGCCGAGTTCATCGACGACATGCGCGTGGCTTGTTCGGGTTCTTCGCCCTGCCTTACGGGTTTCAAGCGGTCTGTTGCGCAATCCGTTACTCCTCCTAGCCATATCTCCTGTTCAGACTGGAAAGGAAAAGGATGGCCTTCTGCATTACCATGAATGCAAAAAGCAGCAGGCCAATCAGGATTTTCGTCCACCAGCTCGACAGCGTACCGTCGAAGGTGATGTAAGTCTGAATGAGCCCCTGGATCAGCAGACCGATGAAGGTCCCTGCCACGAATCCCGCTCCTCCTGTCAGCAGCGTCCCTCCGATGACGACTGCCGCGATGGCATCGAGTTCAACGCCCACCGCCGCAAGAGAATATCCGGCAGAGGTGTATAGGGAAAAAACGATTCCGGATAGGCCCGCCAGGAAACCCGACAATGCGTAGATCTGGATCGTCGTGCGCGCCACCGGGACGCCCATCAATTGCGCCGTCTGCACGCCACCGCCCAGCGCATAGACATTGGTTCCGAAGCGGGTGCGATGGGCGATGAAGATGCCGGTTGCGAAGACGACCAGCATGATGCCACCGATCAGCGTCAGGCGCCCACCGCCCGGCAGACGATAGTAGAGGCTGGTCAGCGTCGAATAATATTCGTGATTGATCGGAATGCTGTCGATCGACAGGACATAGGCCATGCCGCGAGCAAGGAACATCCCGGCAAGTGTCACGATGAAGGGTGGCATCTGCAGGAAGTGAATGATCATGCCCATGACCGCACCGAAGGCCGTGGTGATGATGAGAACGATTGCGAAGGCCGCCAGCGGATGAATGCTGGTGTTCTGCAGGACCACGGCCAGAAAGACGCCGGTGAAGGCGATGACGGAGCCGATCGACAGATCGATGCCGCCAGAGATGATGACGAAGGTCATGCCGACGGCGGCGATGCCGAGAAATGCGTTATCCGTCAGCAGGTTGCCGATGACGCGTGTCGACAGCATGTTCGGATATTGCAGGGTGCAGACTGCATAGGCGAGCACGAAGATGACGATCGTTGCAAGGAGCGGCAAATATTTGGAATTCATTTGCGCCCTCCTGCGTCCGTCCGGCGAGTGAAGAAGCTGGCGAGCGATTGCATGGCCGGCGACTGGATGACCAGGATGACAATGATGATGACCGCCTTGATGATGAGGTTGAACTCCGGCGGAAAGCCGGAAAGCAGGATACCGGTGTTAACCGCCTGGATGATCATCGCGCCGATCAGCGAACCGATGATGCTGAAGCGGCCGCCGAGCAGCGAATTGCCGCCGACGACCACGGCAAGGATGGCATCGAGCTCCAGCCAGAGGCCGGCATTGTTGGCGTCCGCCCCCTTGATGTCGGCGGCGACGATGATGCCGGCGATGGACGCGCAGAGGCCACTCAGCATATAGACCGCCATCAGCAGCACCGGTGTCTGTACGCCGGAAAGCGTGCTCGCGCGCCTGTTGATACCGACAGCCTCGATCAGCATGCCGAGCGCCGTGCGGCGAACCAGCAGGATGACCAGCAGGGCGACGATCAGCCAGATGACGACGGGCATGGGCAGAAAGGCGAAGGAGCCGCTGCCGAGAAAGATCAGCCCGTCATCGTTGAAGGTCATGATGACACCTTCGGTAATGAGCTGGGCTATCCCGCGGCCGGCGACCATCAGCACAAGCGTCGCAATGATCGGCTGGATATTGAGGACGGCAACAAGAAAGCCGTTCCAAAAGCCACAGAGCAGACCGATGACAACGGTAAGCGCCAGCGTATAGGGAAGCGAATTGCCTTCGACGATCGACGAGGCAGCGACGGCGCCGCAGATCGCGATCACCGCGCCGACCGAAAGGTCGATGCCCTTGGTGGCAATGACGAGCGTCATGCCAATCGCCAGCAGCGCCACGGGCGCGCCGCGATTGAGCACATCGATGATGCTCCCATAGAGCCGGCCATTTTGAACAATCACATCAAGAAATTGCGGGAAGAAGCTGAAATTCAAAAGAAGAACAACCAAAAGCGCAATCAATTGCGGCGCAAGACGAAAGCCCAGCACCTTCAGCGAGGCAGTCATGCATCCTCCGTTCGTTTATCGGCGGCAGCAATGGCGTCGACGATGCCGGCGGCGGTAATGCGCTCACCGGTCAATTCAGCGATATGTTCGCGATCGCGCAGTACGATGACGCGCGAACTGTAAGCGACCAGCTCTTCCAGTTCCGAGGAAATGACGATCAACGACATGCCTCTGGCGCACAATTGCTCGATCAGCTTGATGATCTCGGCATGAGCGCCGACATCTATGCCACGGGTCGGTTCGTCCAGGATCAGGAAATCTGGATTCGTGGCGAGCCAGCGCGCAAGGATCGCCTTCTGCTGATTGCCGCCCGACAGAAGCCGGATGGGTTTTTCGCGGTCGGTCGTGCGGATATCGAGCGCCTTGATGTATTCGTCGGCAATCGCATTCTGTTCTGCGCGCGACAGCGGCCGTGCCCAGCCTCGGCGGGCCTGCAGCGCAAGGGCGATGTTCTCGCGGATCGACAGGTCACCGATGATGCCATCCGTCTTGCGGTCCTCCGGGCAAAAGCCGAAACCCTTGCCGATCGCGGCACGCGGGCTCGACAGCGTCACCGGCGATCCGTCTATCCTGGCAACACCGCTGTCGGCGCTTTCGATGCCGAACATGAGTTCGGCGGTCTCTGTACGCCCGGAGCCCAGAAGTCCGGCAATGCCGACGACTTCACCGACACGGACTTCGAGATCGAAGGGCTTCACCTTGCCGCGTTTTCCAAAGCCCTCGAAAGTATATTTAACCTCGCCGGAGGCAATGGTGCGTTCTTTGGCGGCATGCTCCGTCTGGGCGAGTTCGCGCCCGAGCATCATGGAGATCAGGTTCTGCCGCGGCAGTTCCGCTGCCTCATGCGTACCGACAAGCCGGCCATTGCGCAGCACGGTGATGCGGTCGCTGATTGCATAAACCTGCTCAAGGAAATGGGTAATGAAGACAATGCCTAATCCACGTTTCTTCAAGTCGTTTATGACGCCAAAAAGCATTTCGACTTCATGCGCATCGAGACTTGCCGTTGGCTCATCCAGAATGAGCACCTTGCCGGAGAGATCGACGGCACGGGCAATCGCCACGATCTGCTGGACGGCGACCGAGAAACGGTCGAGCTGCGCGGTTACATCGATATCGAGGCCATAGCCTGCCAGAAGCTCACGGGCATTCCGATTCATGGTACGGGCATCGATCATGCCGAAGCGCTTCGGCTGGCGGCCGAGGAAAAGGTTTTCCGCAACACTGAGATTGGAAAGGAGGTTGACCTCCTGGTAGACGGTGCCGATGCCGAGCTTCTGCGCGGCCAGCGTATCAGCCGGATCGATCTCGTGACCTTCCAGCGTCAGGCTTCCGCCGTCGCGGCGATAGGCACCTGTAATGCACTTGATGAGCGTCGATTTGCCGGCGCCGTTTTCGCCGAGAAGCGCATGCACCTCGCCCCGGCGCAGCGTGAAATCCACCTTATCCAGGGCGACGGCACCGGGGAAGAATTTCGATACGGCCGAAGCTGCGAGAATATTCTCGAAATTGTGAACCATGAGGGCTGCTGTTTCCTGATATTGCGCCTTGCGCCTGTGCCAAAACCAGGCATGACGCCCGGCCCGGCACCGGCAGTTCCGCACCGGTCCATGATGGACCGGTGCGGTTCCAGGTTCAAATCATCAGTAGCCCTGACCCTTCTTCTCTTCGTAGACCTTCATCGGGTCGTCGGCAGGCGTGTAGAGCTTGGACTCGGTCTGGATCCACTTCGGCGGAGCCTTCTTGTCCTTCAGATAGGCATCGAGCGCATCGAAGGCCGGACCTGCCATGTTCGGCGTCAGCTCAACTGTGGCATTGGCCTCACCCTCGGACATGGCCTTGAAGATATCGGGCACGGCGTCGATGGAGACGACGAGAATATCCTTGCCGGGCTTCAGGCCGGCTTCCTTGATCGCCTGGATCGCGCCGACGGCCATGTCGTCGTTATGGGCGTAAAGAGCGCAGATATCCTTGCCGCCATTCTCGGCCTTCAGGAAGCTTTCCATGACTTCCTTGCCCTTGGTGCGGGTGAAGTCACCGGTCTGGCTGCGAACGATCTTCAGGTTGTCGTGGCCGGCAAGGGCTTCTTCGAAGCCCTTCTTGCGAGCGATGGCCGGCGACGAACCGGTCGTGCCCTGCAGCTCGACGACATTGCACTTCTTGTCGCCGACGGTCTTGACCAGGAAGTCGCCGGCGACCTTGCCTTCATGGACCAGGTCGGAGGTAACCGCAGTCAGGTAGAGATCGTCAGGAGCCTTGATGGTGCGGTCGAGCAGGATGACCGGAATCTTGGCTTCCTTGGCTTCCTTCAGAACGTCGTCCCAGCCGGTTTCGACAACAGGAGCAACGAGAATGGCATCGACGCCCTGAGCAATGAAGGAGCGCAGTGCCTTGATCTGATTTTCCTGCTTCTGCTGCGCATCGGCAAACTTCAGATCGATGCCGCGCTTCTTGGCCTGCTCCTTCGTCACGGTCGTTTCAGCCGCACGCCAGCCCGATTCCGAGCCGATCTGCGAGAAGCCGACGGTCAGGCCGGCAGCCGAGGCCGAACCGAACATGCAGGCAGCCAAAATCGTGGCACTCAAAAGTGCAGTCTTCAATTTCATGATTTCCTCTCCCAATGCCGCGTCTCGCGGCGCAGGGTCAAAAAATCATATAGTATTACTTTTGTAAATGAGCATTTTAGCATGCAGCGCAGCAAAAAAGGCGCCCTTTTCAGAGCGCCTTTTCGCAACTGCGAGTTACAAACTCTGCTTACTGCGCCGGCAGCTTGTCATCCACGCCTTCGATGTAGAAGTTCATGCCGAGCAGCGTGCCGTCATCAGCCTTTTCACCGGCCTTCAGCCAGGGCGTGCCGTCCTGCTTGTTGATCGGACCGGTGAAGGGATGCAGTTCGCCGGACTTGATCTTGGCTTCGGTTTCCTCAGCCATCTTCTTTACGTCGTCAGGCATGTTCGTGTAGGGCGCCATCTTGAGGATGCCATCCTTCAGGCCGTCCCAGCTCTGCTCGGACTTCCAGGTACCGTCCAGAAGCGCATGAACGCGCTTGGAGTAATAGTTACCCCAGGTATCGACGATCGCCGTCAGCTGAGCTTTCGGGCCGGCTGCGATCATGTCAGATGCCTGACCGAAGGCATGGATGCCGCGCTCTTCGGCCACCTGCATCGGCGCGGTCGTGTCGGTGTGCTGCGTCAGCACGTCGACGCCCTGGTCGATCATGGCCTTGGCGGCGTCGGCTTCCTTGCCCGGGTCGAACCAGGTGTTGACCCAGATGACCTTCAGCTTGAAGCTCGGGTCGATCGACTTTGCGCCCTGCTCAAAAGAGTTGATGCCCATGACCACTTCCGGGATCGGGAAGGAAGCGATGTAGGCAGCGCCGTGATTCTTCGAGGTCTTGGCGGCGATCTGGCCGAGGATGTAGCGGCCTTCATAGAAACGCGAGTTGTAGGTCGCGAGATTCGGGCCGGCCTTGTAACCGGTGCCGTGTTCGAACTTGACCTTCGGGAACTTGGCAGCAACCTTGACCGTCGCGTCCATGAAGCCGAAAGACGTGGTGAAAATCAGCTGGCAGCCGGAGCGGGCAAGGCGCTCGATGGCGCGTTCGGCATCCGGCCCTTCCGGGACGTTTTCGAGATAAGGCGTTTCGATCTTGTCGCCGAATTCGGCCTGGACCTGCTGGCGGCCGACATCGTGTGCCTGCGAATAACCGCCGTCATTGTGTGCGCCGACATAGACGAAGCAGACCTTCGTCTTGTCCGCTGCCGCGGCAGCAGAGGAAATGCCGATCACGGCTGCGGCCGATGCGGCAAGAGTGAGTGCGAACTTCTTCATGATGACCCCTGTTGGTTTGAAGTTATTCCGTAAACCCGTCCGTGTTCTTGTTTTATCGCTCCGGTACGAAGGCTTTTCCAAGCGACGCGGGCGTGTTGATCAACGTCGTGCGTCGATTATGAGAAATGATGATGAGAACCACAATAGTCGCGGCGTAGGGCAGCATCGAGAGAAACTGCGCGGGAATACCGAGGCCGAAGGCCTGTGCATGAAGCTGCAGGATCGTGACCGCGCCGAAAAGATAACCACCGGCAAAAACCCGCCACGGACGCCAGGAGGCGAAGACAACCAGCGCCAGTGTGATCCAGCCCCGGCCGGCCGACATGTTCTCCACCCATTGCGGCGTATAGACGAGCGAAAGCTGCGCACCGGCAAGACCCGCACAGGCACCGCCGAACATGACAGCCAGATAGCGCGTGCGGATGACGTGAATGCCAAGCGCATGGGCCGAGCCGTGACTGTCACCGATCGCCCGAAGCTTCAGGCCGGCGCGGCTCTTGAACAGGAACCAGCTGACGCCGAAGAGCAATGCGATCGACAGGTAGAAGATCAGGTCCTGCTTGAAGAGAACCGGGCCGATAACCGGAATATCGGACAGGAGCGGAACGTCGATTTCCTCCAGCCGGATGCCGGGTACGCTGACATAGGGCTCGCCAAGCTGGCCGGAGACGCCAAGGCCGAGAAGGGTTAGCGCCAGGCCGGTCGCCACCTGGTTTGCAACCAGCGTCAGCGTCAGGAAGGCGAAGAGCAACGAAAACAGCCCGCCCGCGACGATGCCACAGATGATGCCGACATAGGGTGAGCCCGAGATCTGCGCACCGGCAAAAGCGGCGACAGCGCCCATGATCATCATGCCCTCGACGCCGAGATTGAGGACGCCGGAGCGCTCCGTTACGAGTTCGCCGAGTGCGGCAATGACGAGAGGCGTGGAGGCGGTAATGACCGTCAGCAGAATGGCTTCGAAGATGCTCATGCCGCGCCACCCCTGACCCGCGACCAGACGATGCGGATTTTGTAATAGATCAACGTGTCACAGGAGAGCACGAAGAAGAGGATCAGCCCCTGGAAGACACGGGTGACCTTGTCCGAAACACCGATCGAAAGCTGCGCCGCCTCACCACCCAGATAGGTCAATGCCAGCACCAGACCCGAAGCGATGATGCCGAGTGGGTTGAGGCGGCCGAGGAAGGCGACGATGATGGCGGTGAAGCCATAACCCGGCGAAATCGCCGGCTGCAGGTGGCCGATGGAACCCGAGACTTCGCAGATGCCGGCAAGGCCGGCCAGCGCACCGGAAAAGAGGAAGCTGAACCAGATCATCTTCTTCGACGAGAAGCCTGCGAAGCGCCCTGCCCGTTCCGATTGGCCGAGCACGACGATCTCGAAGCCCTTCAGCGTGAAGCGCATCATGAACCAGACGAGCACCGCCGCAACAATGGCGAAGATGAAGGCCCAATGGGCGCGTCCCGATTCCTCCCAGATTGCCGGCACGATCGCTTCCGGCGCGAAATCGCGCGAGACCGGGAAGTTGAAGCCCTTCGGATCACGCCATGCGCTCCGGATCAGCCAGTCGAGAAACAACTGGGCAATATAGACCAGCATCAGCGATGTCAGGATCTCATTGGTATTGAAATGCGCCTTCAGGAGCGCCGGAATGGCAGCAAACAGAGCGCCGCCGAGTGCGCCGAGGATCAGCATCAGCGGTAGCACGAGCGGCGAATGCCAGTCGTAGAAGACGATCGGAATATAGGAGCCGGTGATCGCGCCGATGGTAAACTGGCCTTCGGCGCCGATATTCCAGTTGTTGGAGCGATAACAGACCGCGAGACCAACGGCGATCAGGATCAGCGGGGCCGCCTTGACGGCCAGTTCGTGCAGCGACCACACTTCCAGAAGCGGCTCGAGAAAGAAGGCGTCGAGCGCTTCGACCGGATCCTTGCCGAGCATGGCGAACATGATGGCGCCAAATATCAGCGTCAGAACGAGAGCGAGAAGCGGTGAAACGAAGGCATAGAGTTTCGAGACCTGCGGGCGCTTTTCAAGCTCAATGCGCATGAGCAGCCTCCGCAGCATGCTTGCTTTCATGCAGCCCGCCCATCAGCAGGCCGATCTTCTCGCGCGTGAGTTCACCTGCCGCGTAGGGTTTCGAAAGACGCCCCTCGGAAATGACAGCGATATCAGTCGCCACTTCGAAGATCTCGTCGAGATCCTGGCTGATGACGACGACGGCCGAACCGGCCTTTGCCAGGTCCACCAATGCCTGGCGGATGCGGCTTGCCGCACCAGCGTCCACGCCCCAGGTCGGCTGATTGACGACGAGAACGGAGGGCTGGCGGTCGAGCTCGCGGCCGACGATGAATTTCTGCAGGTTGCCGCCGGAGAGCGAGCCTGCGGCGGGGTCATCGCCGCTCTTGCGCACGTCCATGGCCTCCGAAATGCGACGTGCGGCAGATTTTACTGCGCTGTAGCGGATAATGCCGAGGATACCGAGGAAGGCGTTGCGGTCGGACTGGCTGCGGGCCAGCACCAGATTATCGGAGAGTTTCATGGCGGAAACGGCCGCATGGCCATGCCGCTCTTCCGGCACGAAGCCGGCACCGAGCAGGCGCCGCGCGGTAATGCCTTGCGCTCCGACCGGCTTCTTGCGGATCACGACCGCTTCGGCCGAGGTGACAGGATATTCACCTGACAGCGCATCGAAAAGTTCGCTCTGCCCATTGCCCGCAACACCGGCGATCGCGAGGATCTCGCCTGACCGTACCGTCATGGAGACATCGCGCAGCGGCATGGCAAAGGGCGTGCGCGCGGCAACGGAAAGATTCGAGACCGCGAGCTGTACATCACCCTTGTCACTGCGCTCGGGATGCGTGACGGAAGCCACCTCGCTGCCGACCATCATGCGGGCGAGAGAGGCTGGCGTTTCCTGCTTCGGATCGCAGGCGCCGGTTACCCGGCCATGACGCAGCACGGTGGCGCGATCACAGATGCGCTGCACCTCTTCCAGACGATGGCTGATATAGAGAACGGAGCGGCCCTCGGCACGCAGCTTGAAGAGGGTTTCGAAGAGCTTGTCTGCCTCCTGCGGCGTCAGCACCGATGTCGGCTCATCAAGGATGATGAGCTTCGGATTCTGCAGCAGCACCCGGACGATTTCGATCCGCTGGCGCTCGCCGACCGAGAGATCGGCGACATGGGCGTGCGGATCGAGCGGCAGGCCATAGGCCTGCGACAGCGCCCTCGCCTCTTCGGCGATCCTGCCGATCGGAATGCTGTCATCAAGCGAAAGCGCGATGTTTTCGGCAACGGTCAGTGCTTCGAACAGCGAGAAATGCTGGAAGACCATGCCGATGCCGAGCTTCCGGGCCTCGCCCGGCGAGGTGATCGTGACCGGCCTGCCCTCCCAGAGGATCTGCCCGTCCGTCGGCTCCAGAACGCCGAAAAGCATCTTGACCAGTGTGGATTTGCCTGCGCCATTTTCGCCGAGGAGCGCATGAATTTCGCCCGGCGCTATATCGAGATCGATTTCATTGCAGGCGGCAAAGCTACCGAAGAATTTCGTCAGCTTCTGGACCGATAACAACGCACCGGAAGCCGGCACATTCAATGGCGACACGTTCCCCTCATTTCTTCTGCCGACCGGTCCGTTCGGATCTCATGGAATCAGCAGCGTCGTTCCGGTTGTTTTTCTTGTTTCCAGATCTGCGTGGGCCCGCCCAACCTCACGCAGCGGATAGGTTTGGTTGATATTGATACGCACTTTGTTGCTGCGCACAACATCAAATAGATGGTTTGCACAATCGGTTAGCTCCTGACGTGAGGCGATATAAGTGAAGAGCGTCGGCCGCGTGGCATAGAGCGAGCCCCGTTGCGCGAGATGTGCCATGGTAAAGTTCTCGATCGCGCCCGAGGATTGGCCAAACGACGCGAAGAGCCCGCGCGGCTTCAGGCAATCCAGTGATTGCAGGAAAGTGTCGCGGCCGATCGAGTCATAGACCACGTCGACACCTTTGCCACCGGTGATCTCCCGCACGCGCTCTGCGAAGTTCTCGGTCTTGTAGTTGATGACATGATCATAGCCATGTTCGAGCGCCAGCTGAACCTTGTCGGCGGAACCTGCCGTGCCGATGACGGTTGCACCGAGCGCTTTCGCCCACTGGCCGGCGATGAGGCCGACGCCGCCGGCTGCGGCATGAAACAGCAGCACGGTCTCGGGGCCGACCTTGAAGGTTCGGTTCAGCAGATATTCCGCCGTCATGCCCTTCAGCATCATGGCAGCGGCCGTTTCCAGGCTGATGCCGTCAGGCACCTTTACCAAATGTTTCGTCTCGATATTGCGTTCCGCGCTATAGGCGCCATCGGCACTGGCATAGGCGACGCGGTCACCCACGGCGAAATCGGTCACACCGGGGCCAATTGACGTGACGACGCCGGCGGCTTCCTTGCCGGTCACGAAGGGCAGATGCGGCGCCTTGTAGGTGCCGTCACGGAAATAAACGTCGATGAAATTCAGCCCGACCGCTTGCTGGCGGATCTGCACCTGCCCCTCAGAAGGCGGCGGCAGATCGATATCGACATATTCGAAAACCTCGGGACCACCATTTCTGGAGAAAGAAACCGCCTTCGTCTTTGTCATCTCAGTCTACCTCATTTACGTCCAAGCGCCGGGAAAAATTGGAGCACGGCACCGATAACGTAAAGATAGATGCCGCTCACGATGAAGAGAACGACCGCCCATTGCGGCATGTCGAAAGACTTCAGCAGCGAATAGGCACCGAGTGCCGACCACAGCAGAAAGACGCCGAGGTTCAAAGGGCGCAGACGCTGGACCCGTACGGGGTGCAGGAAGTTGATCGGCAGGAAAGTCAGGATCACGGAGACGGTGACGACGATAAAGGCGGTCATTTCGCTCGCATGCATGACGAAGAGCGTGAAGACCACCATATTCCAGACAACGGGGAAGCCGGAAAAGAAATACTCCTCCGTCTTCATGCCCATATCGGCATAATAAATGGCGCTAGACACGACAATCATGCCGGCTGCGGCGAAGGACCAGGGCTCGCCGATCATGCCGCTCTGATAGAGCGCAAAGGCCGGCAGCAGCACATAGGTTACGTAGTCGATGATATTGTCGAGTGTGTCGCCGGACCAGTTGGGCAGGACTTCCTTGACGCGCACCTTTCGGGCGATCGGCCCGTCGATGCCATCGACGAGGAGTGCCAGGCCCAACCACCAGAACATGTCAACGAAGCGATGCTCGGCGGCGGCCACCACACCGAGAAAGGCAAGGAAGGAACCTGAAGCCGTCAGTATATGGACGGAAAATGCGCGCATTTCCGCATAAGGAACGCGCTTGTAATTGAAGATTTTCATGTTCCCCCGTGACCACCTGTCGCGCCCCGCGCCGCGGCGGACGTCGTTTTTCGCCTAATATGCATCCTTTGAATAGCTTAGCCAGCGCAAAAGCGACAGTTCATCACAGGCCAGGAATCCTGACCGTGACATGCATATTTCGCTCCCCAGCCGTGCGAAGGAATGGATTGCCTTTAATTTAGCGGGGTTTTGTAATATCTGCCTCGCATACAGATGATCATCTTGAGAACGACGAGCCCGATATCGAAATGAACGCTCCTGCAAAGACCGAAGAATTCGCTTCCGCCATTCCCGCCGGCGTCTACGCCGAGACGGTGCTGAGCGTGACGCATTATACCGACCGGCTCTTCCGCTTCACGATGACCCGGCCGGATGGCTTCCGTTTCCGTTCGGGCGAATTCGCGATGATCGGCCTGATGGTCGAAGGCAAGCCGATCTTCCGCGCCTATTCGATCGCCAGCCCCGCTTGGGCCGAAGAGCTGGAATTCTTCTCCATCAAGGTGCCGGATGGCCCGCTGACCTCGCATCTGCAACTCATCAAGCCGGGCGACCAGGTGCTGATGCGCAAGAAGCCGACGGGCACGCTGGTTCTCGATGCGCTCACCCCGGGCAAGCGCCTCTACATGTTCTCGACCGGCACCGGCGTCGCACCGTTCGCGAGCCTCATCCGCGATCCGGAAACCTACGAGAAGTTCGACGAGGTCATCCTCACGCATACGGCGCGCGAGATTTCTGAGCTGAAATACGGCTTCGATCTCGTCCACGAGATCCAGAATGACGAACTCCTCAAGGAAGTCGTCGGCGACAAGCTGCGCCACTATGCGACCGTCACCCGCGAAGATTTCGAATATCGCGGCCGCATCACCGACCTGATTTCCTCAGGCAAGCTCTTCACCGATCTCGGCGTGCCGCCGATCGATCCGGCCATCGACCGCGGCATGATCTGCGGTTCTTCGGCCATGCTGAAGGACACCAAGGAGCTTCTGGAAAAGGCCGGCCTCGAAGAGGGTGCCAACAGCAAGCCCGCCGAGTTCGTGATCGAACGCGCCTTCGTCGGCTGAAGCCAGAAAATAGATTTCCAGGTAACGGCTCCGGAGACGGGGCCGTTTCTATTTCTGGCTCAGATAATCGATCAGATCGGCCATGGTCTCGCGCGCCTGCTCGACCTCACCCTGATGAATGGCCCTGATGACCGCGACGTGCAGCGAGATGGAACGATCCATTCGTTCCGGATTGGCGGTTGAATACCACAGACGGCGGGAATGGGTCTGGACCGCCCCCAATGCTGACGTCATGAAACTGTTCGGGCAGGCATCCTCGAGGATCTCGTCAAAGGCCTTGTCGGCGGCGAAAAAGCCCGCCACATCGCCGCTGACAGCGCATTCCTCCATGGCGCGGGCGCAAGCGCCGAGCCGGGTCCTCTGCTCCTCATTCGCAGCATCTGCAACAAGCGCTGCCGCAACCGGCTCCAGCTTGCGGCGCACCTGCATGACATTGGCATGATCTTCAGCATGGATTTCGGCGATCTGCAGACCGACGCGCGGCTTCACTACGATCAGCCCCTGCCAGGCAAGCTTCTGGATCGCTTCGCGGACCGGTGTGCGGCCATGGCCCGCAAGATCGATGAGCTGTTTTTCCGTTACCAACGCGCCCGGCGCCAAAGCCAGCGTCACGATAGCGTGCTCCAGCGCCAGATAGGCGAGATGGCTTAGCGATTCCTGCATGCGGGCGAATCCCAAACTGATATATCAATACTGGCACGGTTAAATGCCAAAGACAAGTTATCCTGATATATCAAAGTCATGCAGTGTGCGAGAGCGTTCCCCCTATTCGTGACGCAACGCCTCGATGGGATTGAGCTGTGCTGCACGTCTGGCCGGAAAGAAGCCGAAGATCATGCCGATTGCCGCCGAGAAGACGAAGGCGATGAAGATGATGAGCGGACTGACCACGAAGGGTACGTTGAGGAAGCTGACCGCAGCGTAGGCGAGAGTCAGGCCGAGCATGATGCCAGCTATGCCGCCGAAGAGCGACAGGGCGACAGCCTCGACGAGGAACTGCGTCAGCACCTGATTTTCAAGCGCGCCAATGGCAAGGCGAATGCCGATCTCGCGCGTGCGTTCCGTCACCGACACGAGCATGATGTTCATGATGCCGATGCCGCCGACGAGCAGGCTGACGGCGGCGACTGCGCCGAGCAGGCCGGTCAGCAATGTCGTCGTGCCGGTCATGGCTTCGGCGATCTGCGTCATGTCATTGACGTTGAAATCGTCCTGGCGGCCGGGGATGATCTTGCGGCGCTCGCGCAACAGGTTCTCGACATCGGCTTGCACCTTTGATGTCGAGACGCCGTCACGCGCCGAGATGAGGATCGTCGGCACGTTGGAGCTGCCGCTGATGCGTCTCTGGAAGACCTTGACGGGCATGATGACGGCATCGTCCTGGTCATTGCCCATGCCGGACTGGCCGCGCTTTGCCAGGACGCCGATGACCGGGCAGGAAACCTTGCCGACACGGATCAGCTGGCCGATCGGATCGGCGGCGCCGAAAAGCTGCTCGCGCACGGTCTCGCCGATGATGCAGCGCGACTGGCCGCGCTCTTCTGCCGGCGTGAAATTGCGGCCAAGCGCCAGATCCCAGTCCTGCGCGATGAAATAGTCGTTGGTCGTGCCGTATACCGTGGTGGAGTGGTTCTGGCCGCCAAAGATGACCGTCGCCGTCGACTGATTGGATGGCGCCACTGCCCGCAGGCCGGAGACCTGATCGCGGATCGCCTCGACATCTTTCAGCGTGAAGCGCCGCGCTTCGGAGCTGGCGCGACCGGGACCGAACTGGCCGGGGCGCACGAAGAGCATGTTGGTGCCGAGGCGCGAAAGCTCGGTCGAAACCTGCGCCGTCGTGCCATTGCCGATGGTGACGAGCGCGATGACGGCGGCAACGCCGATGACGACGCCGAGCACGGTCAGAAAGGAACGCAGAAGATTGCGGCTTATGGCCCGCAGCGCCAGCTTCAGCGTCTCAAAGAACATGCTCCGCCCTCCGCTGATGCTCGACCTCGGTTTCGAGCTTACCGTCGACGAAGCGGAGCAGGCGTCCGGCATAGGCGGCGATATCGGGCTCATGCGTGACCATGACGATGGTAATACCTTGCTCGCGGTTCAGCCGCGTCATCAGATCCATGATCTCCATGCTGGTCTTGGTATCGAGGTTGCCGGTCGGCTCGTCGGCAAGCAGCAGAGCCGGTTCGGTGACGATGGCGCGGGCAATAGCCACGCGCTGCTGCTGACCGCCAGAAAGTTCCTGCGTCTTGTGATGCTCCCTGCCCGACAGGCCGACCAGGCCGAGCGCTTCCCTCGCCCGCCTGCGCCGCTCGCCGACCGCCATGCCACGATAAATCAGCGGCAGTTCGACATTCTCCACGGCGGAGGTCCGCGACAACAGGTTGAAGCCCTGGAAGACGAAGCCCAGCATATGGCGGCGCAGCAACGTCAGCTGGCTGCGGTCGAAGCCGCCTGTCGAAATGCCCTGGAAGACGTAGTCGCCCGAGGTCGGCACGTCGAGGCAGCCGAGAATATTCATCGCCGTCGATTTGCCGGAACCGGACGGTCCCATGATCGCGACGAATTCATGCACGCGGATCGAGAGATTCACATGGTCGAGCGCGCGGATGGCCGCAGCGCCCTCACCGTAGATTTTCGAGACCTGCCTGAATTCAAGAAGCGGCGGGCGTTCCATCATCGGCCCCCGTCAGTTCGTTCGTGCCGCAGCATCGGTGATGATCGCATCCTTTTCGGCGAGTTCGCCCGAGGTGACCTGCGTGAACTGGCCATCAGAAGAACCGACCTGGATCACGACGGGCGCAGGGTGGCCGTTGCGTAGCACAAAGATGCGGCGCTGCGTGCCGCTGAGTTTGGAATCACCGCCGCCGCCACTGCGGGGCAGACGCGGCGGGCGGAACAGGCTGAAGATGCCGCGACCACCGCGCCCTTCCACTTGCGGCGGCGCGTAACGGAGGGCCGCATTCGGCACCATCAGAGTATCCTTGACGGCCTCGACGGTTATATCGGAGGTCGCCGTCATGCCGGGGCGCAGAAGCAAGTCGGCATTGTCGACCGAGAGGACCGCCTTGTAGGTGACGACATTGTTGACCACTTCAGAGGCAAAGCGGATCTGCTCGATCACGGCCGGGAAGGTGCGGTCGGGATAGGCATCGACGGTGAAGGTCGCCTTCTGGCCGACGGCGATCTGGCCGACATCGGCTTCATCGACATCCACCTGCAGCTCCATCTTCTTGAGATCGCCGGCAATGGTGAAAAGCACGGGCGCCGAGAGCGAGGCAGCAACGGTCGCACCCGGATCGACGGAGCGAGTGAGGATCACGCCATCGATCGGCGAGACGATCTTCGCCTTGCCGAGATTGACCTCGGCAAGCTGCAGGTCCGCCTCGGAGGCCAGGACCTCGGCCTCGTTGATATCCTTGGCGGCAACTGCCGAGTCATATTTGTAGGTCGCGTCGTCAAGGCTCTGCTGGGTCGAGACGTTACTTTTCACCAGGCTCTTCAGGCGGTCGAGCGAGGTCGCAGCCGATTCCAGATCGGCGTTCGCCTTGACCACATTGGCCTTAGCCGAGTTGAGCTTGGCACGCGAACTCTTCACATCGGCTTCCAGCTTGTTGGTATCAAGGACGGCCAGAACGTCGCCTGCCTTGACGGTGCTGTTATAGTCGACATTCACGTCGCGCATGGTACCCGACAATTCGCTCGATATATCCACCTGTTGGGTCGGTTGGACGGAACCCGTGGCGGTGACGAGCACTGTGAGGTCGCCGCGCTTGACCGGCTGTGTCGTGTAGGTGACCTCCGCGCTGCTGCGGCCCATGTAGAAATAGGCGGTAGCGGCGGCTGCGAGGATCAAGAGCACCAGAACGATCAGGCGTCCGCGCCAGCGACGGCCCCTGCTCTGCCGGCCGGCGACCAGAACGGCAGCCAGATCGGCATTTGCGCCTGTTACAGAACCGGTCTCTTTGCCAGCCTCCAAATTGTCCATCTAATCCTCGATGTATGCTTCGCCGTATCAGCCCTGCTTCACGCCGAGATAATCATGCCGAAGATGAACCCAACATTACCGATGCCCTGACGATGGCACGGAAATGCGGCTGAAAAACATGAAATATTCGTAAGGAAACAGCTGGATGGCGCAGCCAGCGAAAGCTGTTCGGCAACAAGCCCGCGGGCTCGACGCGAATAATTCAGGGTTGCATCTGGCGCAGCGATTTTGGTGCCGCTTTCGGTCAACCTAGAGCGATCCGCGGCTCTGGAAAGGCCGCGGTATCGTCCAAGCTCTAGCGTGCAGGCAGGATCGCAGCGCCGCCCGCAGCCTGAACCGCGAGGCTGCCCATGGCAATGCCTTCGCGCAGGCAGATATCGGCGCTCGCGCCGCCAAGCCAGGCATGGACGAGCCCGGCATTGAAGGCATCCCCCGCACCGGTCGTATCCACGACGTTGACGGCGGGGGCATTCTGATGGAGGCGCATATCTCCGGCCGCGAAGTAAGCACCGCCGGCGCCGGCCTTCAACGCCACCGCCGGGAAGCGCTCGGCGAGCCTGTCCAGCGCTACGTCCGGATCGGAGTATCCGGTGATGGCAACGGCTTCCTCGACATTCGGAAGGAAGAGATCGACACCCTCACAGCGATCGAGGAAATCGTGCTGGTAGATCAGCGTCTCGTCCCAGCTCGGATCGAGAGATACGGTAAGCCCATTCTCCCTCGCCTTTGCGATCAGGCCGGGGATTTCCGCCAAGGTGGCAAATTCGGCGATGTGCAGGTGACGCGCCTCGTTCCAGGCAAGCGCCTCGCCAAGCGTTGCCGGTTCGGCACCGCCGGCGCGACGGGACAGAAAGGCCCGCTCCTCGCCGTTGTTGATCGCGACCGTGACCTGCGGACCAGCGTCAGCCACCCGGTCGAGAAAGCGAAGATCGACCCCGCTCGCTTCCAGTTCCGCGATCAGGCCATTTGAAAGCCCATCAGTGCCGAGGCGGGAGAGCAGAGCCGTTTTGCGGCCGATATGGGCGGAATAAGCGGCCACGATGAAAGCGCCGCCGCCCGCTGCAATGCGCAAGTCATCGGCAAAGAGCTCACGCCCGAGCACGGGCATAGTCTCCAGTCCTGTGAAGATCAGGTCGCAATAGATCCGGCCGATGCTGAGCACCGCGGATCGCATGTCATTATCAGAGGTCATTGGCGCCCGAGGGCCTTTTCCGTTTTTGCATCGAAAACATAGAGAGCACCGGAGGCTGCATGGGCATTCACGGCGCTGCCGACGGCCGGTATCACCTTACCGGGGGCGGTTGCAATCACCGGCGTGCCCGCCACATCGAAATGCACCAGCGTTTCGGCACCGAGCGGCTCGACGGCCGTCACCGCGCCTGAGAGCGAAACGACGCCCGTGCCTTCGCCGATAACCAGATCATGCGGACGCACGCCGATCAGATGCGGGCCGCCCTGCCCGATACGCAAGCCGTCCGCTGCAGCGGTGCCCGGCAGAAGGTTCATCGACGGGCTACCGATGAAGCGCGCCGTGAAGACATCGGCGGGGTTTTCATAGATATCCATCGGGGTTCCCGCCTGCAGGATATGGCCGTCCTTCATGACGACGATGCGGTCGGCCATGGTCATAGCCTCGACCTGGTCGTGCGTGACGTAGACGATCGTCGTACCGAGCCGCTGGTGCAGGCGCTTGATCTCGATGCGCATCTGCGTGCGCAGCTGAGCATCGAGGTTCGACAACGGTTCGTCGAAGAGGAAGGCAGAGGGGTTGCGCACCATTGCGCGACCGATCGCCACACGCTGGCGCTGGCCGCCGGAAAGGGCTGCCGGGCGGCGGCCAAGATAGTCCGTCAGTCCGAGGATCTGCGCCGTCTCATCGATGCGCTTGTCCTTATCCGCCTGCGAAAGCTTGGAGGTATAGAGACCGAAGCCGATATTCTGGCGCACGCTCATATGCGGATAGATGGCGTAGTTCTGGAACACCATGGCGATGTTGCGCTGTTTCGGCTCGCGCTCGTTCACCACCTCGCCGCCGATCCTTAGCGTGCCGCCGGAAATATCCTCAAGGCCCGCGATCATGCGCAGCGTCGTCGATTTCCCGCAGCCGGACGGGCCGACGAAGACGACGAATTCACCGTCGGCAATCGCAAGATCGATGCCGTGCACAACATCCAGCTTGCCATAACGTTTGACGAGCCCCTGCAGTTCGATATTTGCCATCAGGCCGTCCCCATCAATGCCGTGAATCTGGTGTGAAGTTCCTGAGCCGCAGCGGCTTCGCGCGCTGCACTCTCCTGTGCATCTGCGGCGAATGCGGCAGCCTTTTCCTGGTAGGCTGCGAGCGCATCCGCCATCGGTGCCGGCGCGGGCCCGCCGAAGCGGGCGCGGACGGCAACGAAATGTTCCGGCGAAACGATCTCGGCAAATTGCGCCTCGTCGATACCGGGTTTGCGGCCGGCCAGTTCCTCGAAAGCGGCGAGGAAAGGCTGATAGCCGTCATCCGAAAGACCACCAGCCTTGGCGACCACGGCGCGGGCGACCGTTGCGGCAATCTCATGCGCCTGCCGGAAGGAGAGCCCTTCGAGGCGAACCAGCGAATCCGCAAGCTCGGTAATCGTGATGCAGGAACGGCGGATATTGTCTGCCACGCGCTGTGGATCAATGCTGATCTGCGCGACGAAGGCTGCGAGTAGGTCGAGCACGCGTCCGGCCGAATGAAAGGCTTCGTAGCCCATGCCCTGCGTTTCACCCTCGCTATCATTCATGTCGGTGAAGGGCGTGTTGTGCATGACATCAAGCACGGTGCGGGCGCGGCCGAAGGTCTGGCTCGCAAGATGGCGCATATGCTCGATCGGCACCGGATTGCGCTTCTGCGGCATGATCGAGGAGATCTGCACCAGCGCATTCGGCACATAGATCTGCCCGACCTCGAAGCTCGTCCAGAACTGGAAATCCTGGATCAAGCGGCCGAGATGCAGGAACATCAGCTCGATCGCGCTATAGGTCGACGTCGTATAATCGACGGCGGCAATGCAGCTATAGGAATTGCGCAGCGGCGCGGCGAAGCCCAGCAGTTCTGCAACGCGGGCCCGGTCGATCGGGAAGCCCGACGTCGTGATCGCCGCAGCCCCCATCGGGCTCAGATTAACGATCTCGCGTGCCTCGGCAAAGCGCTCGATATCGCGGATCAGCACCTCGATCGCCGCCGAGAGATAATGGCCGAACGTGGTCGGCTGGGCCGGCTGGCCGTGGGTATAGGCGACGATCAGCGTCTCCTTTTCCCAGTCGGCGGTGGCGATCATCGCATCGAGCAGCTTGCGTGCCCTGACCATCAGCGCGTCGATGCGCTCCTTCAGGCCGAGCTTGAACAGTGTGTGGTCGATATCGTTGCGTGAACGCGCCGTGTGCAGGCGGCCGGCGATATCGACGCCGATCCGGGCTTTCAGTTCCTTCTCGATGAGAAAGAAGAAGTCTTCGACTTCGCCAGTATAGACGAGCTTTTCCGGATCGATATCGCGATCGATCGCTTCGAGGGCGGCGGCGATCTTGCCGGCCTGTTCGCGATCCAGAATGCCGGTTTCGACCAGCATGACGAGATGGGCGCGGTCGATACGGCGGAAGCCATCGACATGGTGGGTCTTGGCGCCATCGAAGAGCGGCTTCAGCACCGTTTCCTTGTAGACAGGATCGGGAAAGACGCTTTTGTCGGCAAGGCGTGGGTTGGTTTCGGTCATGTCTTATCCCTTCAGACCGGCCAGCATGACACCGCGCACGATGTAGCGCTGCAGCACCAGGAAGACGAGCAGCGTCGGCAATGTCGCGAGTGCCGCACCGGTCATGATCATTTCCCATTGGATGGATTGCTCGACGGCAAAGCTCGAGAGGCCGACCGGCAGCGTGTAGAGTTCACGGCTGGTGGTGACGATCAGCGGCCAGAAGAAGGCCGTCCAGTTGCCGAGGAAGGTGAAGATGGCGAGCGCCGAGAGTGCCGGTGTCACCAGCGGCATCGCCACCTTCCACCAGATCTGGAATTCGTTGAGGCCGTCGATGCGGGCTGCTTCGAGGAAGTCGTTCGGCACGGTTTCGAAGAACTGCTTCATCAGGAAGGTGCCGAAGGCCGTCATCATGCCGGGGAACATGATGCCCCAATAGCTGTCGAGCCAGCCGAGCTGTGCCGACATCAGATACCAGGGAATGACCAGCATTTCCGTCGGGATCATCAGGGTCGAGAGGATCGCGAGGAAGATGAGGTAGCGGCCGCGGAATTCGAACTTGGCGAGGGTGTAGCCGACGAGACTGTCGAAGAAGACGTTGGATAGCGTCACCGTGCAGGCGACGATCGTCGAATTGAGGAACCAGCGCATGAAGCGGCCGTCGGAGAGAACGGTGATGTAGTTCTGCAGCGTCGGCTCGGCCGGAATGAGGCGCAGATCGTAGACCTGGCCTGCCGTCTTCAGCGAGGTCGAGAACATGAAGAGTAGCGGCGACACCATGATGAGGCCGCCGATGAAGAGCAGCGTCCAGGTGATGATGGCGCCGGGACGGATATTAGCTTTCGGCAGCGGTGCCGCGTTGTTTGTCGTCACGGCACTCATTTGCGCTCCCTCAGGATCCAGAGCTGCAGCAGGGAGACGCAGAGCAGGATGGCGAAGAGCACCACCGTTTGAGCTGCCGCATAGCCCATGTTGTAGGATGAAAAGGCCGTCTGGTAGATCATGAGAACCAGAGGCTTGGTCGATCCGAGCGGGCCGCCGGGATCGTTGGTCGTCATGTTGTAGACCTGGTCGAAGATGCGCAGGAAGCCGATCGAGGAGAAGACCACGAGGAAGACTGTCGTCGGTTTAAGGAGCGGCAGCGTGATCTTCCAGAGGATCGGCCATTCGCCGAGACCATCGATCTTCGCAGCCTCGTAAAATGTGTTCGGGATGGCGCGAAGGCCGGCCATGAAGATGATGATCTGGAAGCCGAGGCCGGCCCAGATCGAGGTGACCATGATCGATGGCAGAGCCTGATCTACGGAGCGGATGAACTGCTGCTGCGGCAGGCCCATCATGCCGAGCACGTCATTGATGACGCCGATCGGAGCCGGCTGGTAGAACCAGCGCCATACCCAGGCCATGGCGGCCGCCGTCGTCAGGAACGGCAGGAAATAGAGTGCGCGGATCAGTCCGTGCAGGAAGCGCACACGATCCAGGAAGAAGGCCACGACGAAAGAGACGACGAGGCTCAGCGGCGTGCCGATGATGAGATAGGTGAATGTGTTGCGGAAAACCTTCCAGAACTGCGGGTCGTTATAGAGCTTCACATAATTGGCGACGCCGATGAATTTCGGCGGCTTCATCAGATTCCAATTGGTGAAGGACAGGTAGAAGGCTTGCAGCGTCGGATAAAAACGGATCACGCAGTAAAACAGGATCGGCAGGGCGAGGAATGTCCAGACCCAGACGAGGCGCTTCTGACGCATCGTCAGCCGATCCCAGAACGATCCGGCGGGACGGCTCAAGGCCGCCCCTTCCGTATTCGCGGGTGCGGAGCTCATGGCCGTCCCTTATTTGCTCTTGGCATTGTCGATGATTTCCTGCTCGGCGGTTGCAGCCTGAGCAAGCGAATCCTCGGGCGACTGTCCCTCGAGCAGAACGCGGTTGACCATATCGATGGCGTTCTGGCGCTGGCCAGCTTCATCCACGAAGAGCGAGGTATGCGCGTAGGCGAGCGCCTTCAAGAACGGCGAGTAGATCGGGTTCTTGAGGTTTTCTTCGGTCAGCGCAGCTTCGCGGCGGGCCGGCAATTCGCCGACGGTGCCCAGCCAGACCTTCATGGCTTCCGGCGACGTCACGTAAGCCAGGAACTTCTTGGAGGCCTCAAGCTTTTCGCCGGAGACCTTGGCGCCGATACCGTTGGCAAAATAGCTCGCATAGTTTGAGCGCAGGCCATCGGCGTTGGCCGGAAGCTCGGTGACGCCCCATTCGAAATCCTTGATGCTGCCGAAGGAACCGAGACGGAAGGTGCCGTCGATGGTCATCGCCGCCTTGCCGCCGCGGAAGGCTGCCTGGCCCTCATCCATGAAGCCGGTCTGACCGACTTTCTTTTCGGTCTGCAGGCTGGTGTAGAATTTCAGCGCCTTGATGCCGGCATCGCTGTTGTAGGTCACCTTGGAATAGTCAGCCGTATAGGGCTCGCCGCCAAACTGGCGGATCAGAACTTCACGCCACCACTGGTGATCCTGGCCGCCCATGTCGAGCGTCGTGCCTTCGACGGCAATGTTGCCAGCGGCATCGCGCTTGACTGTCTTTTCAGCGGCAGCCACGAATTCATCGACGGTCTGCGGCGGTTTGTTCGGGTCGAGGCCAGCTTCCTGGAAGAGCTTCTTGTTATAGAAGAGCGCCAGCGAACGGACAGCGGTCGGCAGGCCGTAATAGTCGTCACCGCGCTTCATGGCTGATACGATCGGGAAGAAGTCTTTCTCGATCTGGTCATGCGGGAAAGCGTCTGTTGGCAGCGGCTGCAGCAGTCCACCGGCGATGAACTGGTCGAGCCAGCCGTAGAAGAGCTGCATGACGTCGGGACCATTGCCGGCGAGATTTGCGGCGACGACACGCGTCTGGTAATCGGCATAGGGGAAAGTCGTCTGCTTGACGGTGATGTCGGGATTGGCCTTTTCGAAATTGGCGATCAGCTGGTCCATCGCCTTGACACGCGTATCGTAGACATATTGCCAATATTCGATTTCGACGGCCTGGGCGCTGTTGACCGCAACCATGCTGATGCCGGCAAACAGCCCGGCCAATAAGATTCCGCGACGCATATTATCCCTCCATTGCCGAGCCGGCCTTCGAACCGCTCGCGCTCATCTGGTTCCCCAGGGCATCCCGCAAATCAGCAGCACCCCGATTTGATTGGCTCGGGAAGATGGAACTGAGGCTCCTCTTCCTCGGCATCGCACTGCGACCCTTTCAGGCTGGTTCGGGCGGAGGGTTTTGTCAATAAGATAATTTAGTTTAATTATTCTATTGCTCCTTTCATGATATCGGCGCTATCCATATCGGCAGAGACGAGGGCGGCGAGATGACACGGCAATCCGGCAAGCAGCAGATCGCGATGGGCAAGAATCCTGAGCGCAGCCGCGACCACAATCGTCGTGTCGTGCTCGATGTCGTGCGCATGCATGGTTCGCTCGGCCGCATGCACATTGCCAAGCTCACGCATCTGACCGCGCAGGCGGTGGCCAACATCGTCGACGAGCTCGTCAGCGAGGAGCTGCTGATGGAGATTGGAAGGTTGCGCTCCGGCCGCGGCCAGCCGCCGATCCAGTTTGCCGTCAACCCTGACGGGGCCGTGACCATCGGCGTGGAAATCGCCGCCGACCATATGGTGACGACAGTGCTCGACCTCTCCGGCAAGGTGCGCTCGGAAACTATCATGCCGGTGGACAATACCAGCCCGGAACATATCGTTCCGCTCTTTGCCGGCGAGGTGAAGAAGGTCCGAAAGCACTTCCCTTCCAAGCTTCTCGGCATCGGTGTGGTCATGCCCGGCCCCTTCGAGATCGAAGGCATGAGCTCGGTCGGCCCGACCACCCTGCCCGGCTGGAGCAGCATCAATCCGGCTGCATTGCTCAGCGAAGCGAGCGGCGAGACCGTTATCGTCGAAAACGATGCGAATGCTGCCGCCGTCGGCGAGCGGCTGTTCGGTGCGGGCCGCGCCATTTCCAATTTCTGCATGATCTATTTCGGCGTCGGCGTCGGTCTCGGGCTGATCCATGACGGCGCGCCTTTCCGCGGCGCCTTCGGCAATGCGGGTGAAATCGGCCATGTGGTCGTCGCCCCGCGCGGAAAACCCTGCCCCTGCGGCCAGCGCGGCTGCCTGGAGCGTTATGCCTCGCTGCATGCGCTGAAGGAGAAGCTCGCCGAGGCGGGCTATGAGAATGCCGATTTTGCGGCGATCGAAGTGCTGCATCGGGAGGGCAATCCCGTCGTGAAGGAATGGATCGCGGAGACCGCTGATTATCTTTCGCCAATGGTCGCAATGCTGGAAAATATCCTCGATCCGGAGACTGTCATCCTCGGCGGTGCGCTGCCGGATGCCGTCATCGACGAGATCGTCGCGGCTATGCAGGCGCTGCCCGTTTCCGTTGCCAGCCGGCGCACGCGCGCCCTGCCGCGCGTCATCCGCGGCCAGACGGGTCAGTTGACGGCCGCCCTCGGCGCCGCCGCGCTGCCGCTTTTCGAAGCCGTCACCCCCAAACTCGACATTTCACCGACCGCCGTCGCCGATAACGCAGCCTAAGATGCGTGCCGCCGGTCTGCCCCAATGGAGGAACCATGCTGACCGATCGAGATCGTATTGAGAAACAGAAGCGGAGCCTTTCGCTCACGCGGCTGCACCGGGCCCTGTCCCGCCTGACCTCGACCGTCACCATGATGAATACCGGCGCCCATCCCGATGACGAGCATAACGGCCTGCTCGCCTATCTGCGCCTCAGCCTCGGCATGCGCGTCATCGTCGCCTGCTCGACGCGCGGCGAAGGCGGGCAGAATGCGCTCGGACCGGAACGGCTCGGCGCGCTCGGCATCATGCGAAGCCGCGAGATGGAGGAAGCCGCCTACGAACTCGACGCCGATGTGCACTGGCTCGGCCACGGCCCTGATGATCCGATCCATGATTTCGGCTTCTCCAAGAATGGCGACCGGACCTTCGACCGTTGGGGCGAAAAGCGCATCGTCGAGCGGCTGGTGCGCGCCTACCGCAAGGAACGTCCCGATATCGTGCTGCCGACATTTCTCGACGTACCGGGTCAGCATGGGCATCACCGCGCGATGACGCGGGCGGCGGAAACGGCTGTTGGACTTGCCGCCGATCCGTCGGCTTTTCCCGAACATTTCGACGAGGGTCTGACGCCGTGGCAGGTCGCGAAATTCTATCTGCCGGCATGGTCAGGCGGCGGGGATACTTATGATGACGAAGTGCCGCCGCCGGTTATGACATTGCCGCTCGAGGCCACTGATCTCGAACCTGTCAGCGGCGTCAGCTACGACCAGATCGGCGAATGGTCGCGGTATTACCATGCCTCACAAGGCATGGGCCGCTGGTACGATATCGGCGATACCGAATGGCCACTGCATCTGAAGCTCAGCACGCAGGGCTCTGTCGCAGAAACCTCCATCCTCGATTCGCTTCCCTCGACGCTCGCCGAGCTCGCCCGCGAAACGGAGCTGCCGCAAAGTGTCGTCGATGCGCTGATGCGGGCGGATGGCGCAATCGGCAAGGCGATCGAGCGCTTTCCGGAACGATCCGCCATCGTCGATGCTCTGCTGCAAGCGGCACATCAAGTTGAAAAGGTACTTAAGGAAGCGCCTGAAGCGTTCCTCGAAACGCACGGGCATCGTCTGCAGCGCAAGCTCATGGAAATCGATGCCGCACTTTGTGAAGCCGAACAGGTCTTCGTCCGGGCGGTTGCCGAACCCGCCGCGCTTTCGGCTGGAGCAACCGGCACACTGATCCTCCATCTCAGCGGCAATGCCGGGACCGCCGTTGTCGACGCCGAAATAAGCTTGCCGGCGGGCATTTCGGCAAGCCTCAAGGAAACCTTGACGAAGCGGATCGTGTACGCGCTGACAGCGGCGGCGGATGCACCGCTGACGCGGCAATATCAGCCGGGATGGTCGAGCCTCGGCGGTAATGGCAACGCGTCAGTCGATGTGAGGGCGCAGATCGGAAGCCGTTCGGTCACGGTAACCGTCGATCTTGAGGAGCCGCTTACAGTCGCGCCGCAACACTCGCTGAACCTTCAGCCCAATGCCTTCATCATCCCCGTGGAGGGCGAGAGGCCGGAGCTGACGATCAAGGCTGCGTCTGCAGGACGTGTCGGCTTTTCCGCGCCGACCGGCTGGGCGATCAAGGAGGCTGATGGCGCGCTCACGCTTTCGTCTCCCGCCTCGATAACGCCCGGCCTCGTCACCATTTCGCCACTTGTGGACGGACAGCCGGCGATGCGCATCTCGCCGATTGCCTATCCGCATATCGGCCGCACCAGCTTTCGCGAACCGGAACTGCTGCGCATTCTGGCGCTCGACCTCAAACGGCCCGAAGGAGCCAAGATCGGCTATGTCGGCGGCGGCGCGGATCGCGTCGGGCTCTGGCTTGGCCGCATGGGGCTCGATGTCACCGAACTCGATGCGCAGGCCCTGTCCGGCGATCTCTCGCGCTTCACGACCGTCGTCGTCGGTATCTTCGCCTTCGGCATTCGCAAGGATCTCGCTGCTGCGACGGCCCGCCTGCATCGCTTCGTCGAAGACGGCGGCCATCTGCTGACACTCTACCACCGTCCGAGCGATGGCTGGCAGCCGGATGCCACACCGCTGAGGCGGATCGATATCGGTTCGCCCTCAGTGCGCTGGCGCGTGACCGATCCGACAGCAGAGGTGACCGTGCTGGAGCCTGATCATCCACTGCTCAGGGGACCAAACAAGATCACATCCGCGGATTGGGATGGATGGGACAAGGAGCGCGGGCTCTATTTCGCGGCCCGCTGGGACGATGCCTATGTGCCGCTGCTTGCCATGCACGACCCCGAGGAACAACCACTCAAGGGCGCATTGATTTCGGCTGAGATCGGCAAGGGACGGCACACGCATACGAGCCTCGTGCTGCATCACCAGCTCGACAAGCTGACGCCAGGCGCCTTCCGGCTGATCGCCAATCTCGTCCAGCCCGCCTGAGGCAACAGGAATGGATGCATCCACAGCAGCCAGGGACAGCCGTTTCGGCATTGTCTGGCTGCTTTCCGACACGACGCTGGTGACCGGCATGACGGTGCTGGTGAAGATGCAGGGTGCGTCCTATCCGGCGATCCAGCTCGTCTTCATCCGCGCACTGATCGGGCTCATGCTGATCCTGCCGATGATCTGGCGGCATCGCCGGCAGCTTGCCAATCCCAGGGATCCGCTGCGCAACATCATGCGCATCAGCTGTAATGCCGTCGCGCTGACCAGCAATTTCGTGGCGCTCACCATGCTGCCGCTGGTGCTGGTCAATGCGCTCGGTTTCACGCGGCCGCTGGTTTCGATGCTGATGGCCGTCGCCATGCTCGGCGAACAGGTCAGCCGATGGCGTTGGATCGGCGCGGTGTTCGCCTTTGTCGGCGTGCTGATCATGCTGGCGCCGGATACATTCGCCTGGAATCTCGGGCTGGTGGCGGTGCTGCTTTCCATCGTCTTCGGGGCGCTGGCGACGATCCAGACGCGGATGCTGCATTACGAGAATACCACCGTGATGATGGTCTTCTATACGGCCGGCCTGACCGTTATCACCTTCACTCCAGCACTCTTCGTCTGGCAGCCGGTGCGCAGCGAGGACTGGCCCGCCCTGCTCGGCATCGGCCTTCTGGCTCAACTCGGACAATTCTGCTTCCTGCGTGCCTATCAGATTGCCAGCGCCAGCCTGCTTGCGCCCTTCGGCTACCTGTCGATCGTCTTTGCGACGGCGAGCGGTTATGTCTTCTTCAATGAAGTTCCCGATCTTCGCACGCTCATCGGCATTGTCGTCATCATCGCAACGCTGCAGGCAGTCGCTTTCCTGGAACGACGCAAACGTTAATGCGTTGACGCAATTCCGGACGCAAAACCGCTGCGCACTTTTGCTGGAATTGCTTTAGCGCAGCGTCGGGTCCAGCCTGTCGCGGAGCCAGTCACCCACAACGGAGACGGACAGCGTAGTGATGACGATCACCGCAGCCGGCATCAGCATGATCCACGGTGCGGACTGAATATAGTCGCGACCGTAACCCACCATATTGCCGAGGCTCGTCTGCGGCGGCTGTAGGCCGATGCCGAGGAAGGAGAGGCTCGATTCCAGCAGGATCACGGCGGGGATATTCAGCGTCATGGCGATGACGATCATGGCGGAGATATTCGGCAGGATGTGGCGCAGATAGATACGCCAGGGCGAGGCACCGATGTCGCGCGCCGCGGCCGCATAGCCCTGCGCATTGGCCGAGATCGCCAGGCCACGGGCGATGCGAGTCACCTGCTCCCAGCCATACAGGCCGAGCAACATGATGAAGATCGGCAGCGAATTGCCGAGGAAGGCAAGTACGGCAATTGAGATGATCATGAAAGGCATGGCGAGCTGCGCATCGACGAAGGTCAGGATGACCTGATCGACCCAACCGCGGAAATAGGCGGCGATAAAGCCGAGCGTCACGCCGACCGCAGTCGAGAGCATTGTGGCGCAGATCGCAATGGTCAGCGAGATGCGGATCGAGATCAGCGCACGCGAAAACACGTCGCGGCCGAGCTGGTCCGTTCCGAGGATATGGGAGAAATCGCCGTCGAAGAAGACGGGTGGCTTTAGCCGTGCGCGTACATCTACCGCCATGAAATCATATGGGACGATCAGCGGCGCGATCACGGCGATCAATATCACCAGGCCAAGCCAGAACAGGGCGATCAGAACTGCTGGTGGCCATGCCTCCAGGAACGCCGTGATCTTCTTCTTTTCCTCGATGACGCTGCCGCTGGCGGCAATCTGCTGGTCGAGAGCCATGTCGTTCTCCCTCAAGCTGTTGCGCCGCGACCGCGGCTGCGCATGCGCGGATCGATGAGCCCGTAGAGCAGATCGACCATGAGGTTGGAAATCACCATCATCAGACCGATCAGGAGCACGATGACCTGTACCACGGCGAGATCGCGTGCCTGAACCGAGGAGACGAGCAGCCGGCCGATGCCCGGCCAGGAGAAGACGCTTTCGACGATGACGGCGCCGCCAACGAGGCTGCCCATCATGAAGCCGAAGATGGTAACAATCGGCACGGCGGCATTGGGCAGGACATGGCGTGTGACGATCTCCGAGGACCGTACGCCCTTGGCGGCCGCGGTACGTACAAAGGGACGGCCGATCACTTCGATCATGGCCGAGCGCGTATAGCGGGCGATGATGGCGGCACCCGCAATGCTCAGCGTCGCAATCGGCAGGATCATGTGGGCATAAGTCGAATAACCGCCCGACGGTAGCCAGCGCAATTGCACGGCGAAGATCAGCGCCAGCACCAAACCGAGCACGAAGGTCGGCACGGTGAAGCCGAGCACAGAGACCGACATGATGAGGCGGTCGAAGAAGGAATTTCGGTGCAGTGCCGCGGTGACGCCGGCCGCGATGCCGAGCGCGGTCTTGATGAACAGCGTCGGCACCATGATCTGAAGCGTCGCCGGCAACCTCGCCAGCACTGACTCAATTGCCGATCGGTTCTCCCGCATCGAGTTTCCGAGATCGCCATGGATGATGGCGATCAGGTATTTATAGAACTGCACCCAGAGCGGCTGATCGAGGCCCCACTGGCGACGGAATGCGGCAATCACCTCGGGCTGGGTTTGCGCCGGATCGAAGAAGCGCGTCGCGGGATCGCCTGCAACACGCAGGATGATGAAGGTAAACGTGACGATGATGAAGAGCGTCACCAGCGCCCGCAGCAGGCGGACCAGAATGAATTGCAGCATGTCAGGCCGCCTCCCCGCCAACGAGCGACGGATTGTTGACGAGATGGCAGGCGACGGAACGGCCACCTTCGGCGATGAGTTCGGGTTTGAGCGAACGGCAGGCCGGGCGCGCCTCCGGGCAGCGCGTGTGGAAGGGACAGCCCGATGGTACGTTGACGGGATTGGGCGGATCGCCGGTCAGGATGATGCGGCTGCGCGCCGGTCTTCCCGGCTGCGGCACGGCAGACACTAGCGCCTTCGTATAGGGATGGGCGGGAGACTGCAGGATATCTTCAGGGATGCCCATCTCGACGATGCAGCCGAGATACATGACGGCTACGCGATCCGCCACCTGGCGCACGACCTTCAAGTCATGGCTGATAAAGACGCCGGTAAAACCGGTGCGGGCGCGGATATCCTCGAAGACATTCAGCACCTGCGCCTGCACCGAAACATCGAGCGCAGAGACGGGCTCGTCGCAGACCAGCAGTTCCGGCTCCATCGAGAGGGCGCGGGCGATGATGACGCGCTGGCGCTGGCCGCCGGAGAGTTCATGCGGATAGCGGCTGCCGTGATGGGTGATCAGACCGACGGCGGCCATCACTTCGGCGACGCGGCGCTTGCGGTCGGCCGGCGTCATTTCGGGATTATGGATGATCAGCGGCTCTTCGATCTGACCGGCAACGGCGATACGCGGATCGAGCGCGCCGAGCGGATCTTGATAGATCATCTGCATGCGTTTGCGCATGGCACGCCAATGGGCGTTCGGCACCGCACCGACTGGTTCGCCGCCGAACCAGACATCTCCCGATGTCGGCGGAATATGGCCGAGCAGCAGCCGCGCGGTCGTCGACTTGCCGCTGCCGCTTTCGCCGACGATGCCAAACATTTCGCCCGGAGCCACAGTGAAGGTCAGGCCATCGACTGCCTTGAGGGTCTTTGCCGACGAGAACAGGCCGCTGCGTTGGCGGAGCGTATAGTGGCGCTTCAGCGCGCGAACGGAGAGAGCGCCCTTCATTACGCCACTCCCGCGGCACTTGCCTGAACGACAGCTGATGTCTTTGGCACAAAGGAAGATACTGCGCCGAGATGGACGCAGGCAGCCACATGCCTGTCATCCGCACTCGCCGAACGCATGGGCGGCACACATTGCAAACAGTCTTCATCGGCCAGCATGCAGCGCGGCGAGAAGGTACAGCCCGGCGGCAGAGCGCTCGGCGGCGGCACCGTGCCGGGAATGGCCATCAAGCGCTGGCGCGGGCCGTCTATGCGCGGCAGGGCGGCGATCAGGCCGCGCGTATAGGGATGGGCCGGATTAGCGAACAGATCCGATGTCGGACTGTCTTCTACGATGCGGCCGCAATACATGACTGCGACACGTTCGGTCATTTCCGCCACCATACCGAGATCGTGCGAGATCAGCACCAGCGCCATGCCGCGCTCGCGCCTGATATCATCGAGAAGGTCCAGGATCTGCGCCTGGATCGTCGCGTCGAGCGCCGTCGTCGGCTCGTCGGCGACGAGAAGATCGGGGTTGCCGGCAAGCGCCATGGCGATCATGACGCGCTGGTTCATGCCGCCAGAAAACTCATGCGGATATTCGCCGAGCCGCTGGCGAGCATTGGCAATGCCGACGCGGTCGATCAGCCGCTCGGCCTCCTTGCGGGCCGCCTGCCCCCACATGCCCTGATGCAGCCGCAGCGCTTCGGTGATCTGCCAGCCGATCTTGTGAAGCGGATTGAGCGAGCTCGACGGATCCTGGAAGATCATGGCGATCCGTCCGCCGCGCACACAGCTGAGCGTTGCGTCGTCGGTGCCCAGGATCTCCCGACCCCCGAGCGTCACGGAACCGCTGACACGGGCATTGCGGCCGAGCAGGCCGAGTGCCGCCATCCAGGTAATCGACTTGCCGCAGCCGGATTCACCGACGATGCCGAGCGCCTCGCCGCGCGACAGCGTCAGATCGATGCCGTGCAGCGCACGGGTGAAATGACGGTTGCTCTCGAAATCGACCGATAGATTGCGAATTTCGACAAGGCTCGACGGCGTGCTCATGCTCGTTTTTCCCTGACTAACTTTGTTGCTGGGTGAGATTGCCGACCTGCAGGATGTAACGGTCCCGCCCTTCCAGGATCACGCAGCTCAAGACCTGCTGTACATAGGCGCCGGTATCGACGTTGATGCGGTTCGGAAAGCTTTCGACTGCGTCGCGATGGCTGTGCCCGTGAACGACAACCTTGCCGAAATTCTTGCGCGAGAGCAGAAACTTGTCGCGTATCCATGTCAGATCCTCACGCCGCTGATCGGCGAGCGGGCGATCCGGATCGACCCCGGCGTGGGCGAAGAAATAATCGCCATCGCTGTGCGAGAATGGCAGCGAGAGCATGAAATCCTTATGACGTGCCGGAAGCGCGGAGAGAAATTGCTGCCGCAACGCCTCGGCAATATCGGGATCGGCAACGGCTGCGAGCACGTCGTCTTTCGGGAGCCCGTAGGAGGCGAGCGTTTCGAGGCCACCCTTCAAAGCCCAGGGCGAAACGATACTGGCATCGTCGACGAAGGCGATCAGCCAGTCGTCGTGATTGCCTCTCAGGCACATGACCTGTGCATTGGCCGGCGGGTTTGCCTTCTGGTCGATGATCATGTCGATCACGTCAAGAGAATTCGGACCGCGGTCGATGACGTCGCCCAGATAGATGATCAGCGTCTGCTCGGCCGGATACCGCTCCAGATCAAAGGCGATCGCCTGCTGCATCGCTTCCAGGAGATCGTCATAGCCGTGGATATCGCCGATCGCATAGATCCGGCGCGGGCCGGTCTCGGCAGGGTTTGCATTGTCGAATTCGGGCCAGTCGCCATCCGTCCGGTCGACGGGCAGCACGCGGCGCATCGGGGCAATCATCAACACTATCCTTGGAAGAATGGAGGGCGGGATGGCCTGCATCCCGCCCCGCCTGCATTACTTCTTGATCGAGAAAGCACCCGGACGGAAATCCATGACGAACATGGCCGACGGCTTCCACTGGATGTCGGCGCGCTTGCCGTAGAGGATGGCGTTCTGGTGCAGAACGATCAGAGCCGGATCTTCGACTTCGATGATCTCCAGCGCGCGGGCAAAGGCCTTCTTGACTTCAGCCTTGTCGGTCGAAGTGTTCAGGACGGTGCAGAGCTTGTCGAACTCCTCGTTCTTCCACATGCCGGTCTTCGGGTTCGTACCGCTGTGGTAGGAACCGTTCGGGCAATTGTTGGCGAGCAGCGAGACCGGATAGGCGAAGTATGCCGTGTTCGAAAGATCCTGCATCATACGGTCCGGAGCCGGATCGTTCGGGTTGTCGACAACCGAGAAGTCGATGTTGAAGCCGATCTTGCGCAGGTTGTCGAGATCGAACTGGGCAACCGTCAACTCGTTCGGATAGTAGTCGTTGTGGACACGGTATGTGATCGCTTCGCCCTTGTAGCCGGCCTCAGCCAGCAGCTTCTTGGCGAGCTCCGGATCGTAGGCCGGCGACTTGAAATCTTCCACGAAGAGATCGCCGAACAGCTTGTGCTGGAAACCCTGCGGAACGGCGGTAAGGCCACCCCAGAGCGAGTCGACGATCGTCTGGCGGTCGATCGAGTGCGAGAGAGCCTGGCGGATCAGCTTGTTCTTCAGCGGGCCGTTGTTCGTGTCGAGCGCGATGAAGCGGATATTGGCAACCGGACCGCCGGCGACTTCGAAATCGGAATTGCCCTTGATCATCGGAACCTGATCCGGACCGACGTCGCTGACGATGTCGTATTCGCCTGATAGCAGGCCGTTGATGCGGCTTGCGGCTTCCGGAACGATGTTGAAGTTCAGCTTGGCGATCGGCGGCTTGCCGCCCCAGTAATCGTCATGGGCAACGAGATGGATGGCCGACCCCTGATCGACGCTGTCGACCTTGTAAGGGCCGGTTGCGACTGGATGCAGGGCGAAATCCTTCCAGGACTTGGCGTTCTGGAAGGCGCGCTTGGAGATGATGGCGGCATAATTGACGCGGGCGAGACGCGCTTCGGTATCGAGCGTCGACTTCTGCATGACGAAGCGGACAGTATAGTCGTCGACCTTCTCGACCGACTTCAAGAGCGGCCATTCGGATTTGCGGCCTGCAGCGCTAACGGCCGGCGGAACGATGCCGGTCGTGCCATCGGCACGCGTGAAGGTCGGCTGGTTGGCGTCACGGGCTTTCGCCTGTTCCGGCAGCAGACCATAGCGTTCGTCGGAGAAGGAGAAGACCACGTCGTCGGCCTTCATCTCGTCACCATTGTGGAACTTGACGCCCTGGCGCAGCTTTACTTCCAGGATCTCGGGCGAAACCCACTTCCATTCGGTGGCGAGGCCCGGCTTGGCGCCGAGGTTCGGATCGGACAGATCGAGCGCGATCAGCTGCTCGTAGATGTCGTTCTGATATTTGCGGGCTGCCGTACCCGTATTGTCGGTCGTATCGAGCGTGCCGGCGCTGCCCATGCTCTGCAGCGCGACATTGATGGTCGGACGGTCTTCGGCACGCGCGATCTGGTTGAAGCCGAGGACCGTGGTGGCAAGAAGGGCTGATGTCAGTGACAATGTTCTGAAATTCATGTTCATGGCTATGTCTCCGTTCGGAAAAATGGCGCCGGCTCTGAAAAGCCGGCATGGCTTCGCCGTTCGCCTGCCACTCCTCAGTCGGCCTGCGTCCGGGATCTGAATGAAGCGCCCCGGCTAATCAGGGCGCTGTCTGATGAAAATGCTTAAAGCGTGCCGCGATCTTTCAGATGCGTCTGCCACGCTTTAGTTTTTTGTTTTGCGCATGCGTTATCGCAAAACCGCTACGCGTTTTTGCGCGTCATGCTTATGCGGTCTGCAATTCGACCTTCAGTTCCTCGCGCCGCATCGGCTCGGCCGCCGGCCTGCCTTCGAGAACGAGATCGGCTTCGTCGATATAGTGATGGGTGCCGACGCGGGCGATCGCGATGCGGGAGACCTTGTCGCCGGCAGATGCGGTAAAGTGGGTTACGACAGGTGTCGAAACCGGTTGGCCGCCATCCAGCAATTCGTGCATGACGCGGCCGGTCATCGTGGCGGCCGGCTCGACACCGAGAAGATGCAGCACGGTCGGGGCGATGTCGTAGATACCGGTGCGCGAGGCGATCACCTCGCCGCCGTGGCGGATGCCGGCGCCACCGCCGACGAGCACGGCAGCAAGCTCGGTCGCATGCAGGCCGCCATGCGTGCCGCCCCCAACCGGAATGTTGTAATTTGCGGCATCGCAGTAAGAGGTGCCGGGAATGCCGTGGGCGTTGCTGTCGTTATCGCCCTTCAGGTTGATGTAGAGATCCGGCGCGCGGTGATGGGCCGCGCCCGACAACCCTAGCGCCAGCGTGCCGGCGATGATGCCCTCGCTTGCGCCCGGTGCGATCGCCCGCGTGAAGGTCGCGCCGTACCATTCCTGTGCGGCCAGCACATCGAAGGCTGCCTGCAGCAGGCCGCGGTCGAACTTGCGCAGCCACAGGCCAGGGGCGCGGCCGCCGCGGTAAAGGATGTCGGCGTTATTTTCGAAGTGGTGGTCCGCCGAAATGCCCGCGTCTCTCAACGCTTCGCCGACGGAAATGAATTTCGCCGAGGTGGAATGGCCGTGATCCGAGGTTACGAAGATCGCGATGGCATCCCTCTCCGGCTGGCGTTCGCGCCACTCCATGAGGTCACCGATCGCCGCATCGCAATCGCGCATCGAGGCGAGCATGCCTTCGGCGCCGAGGCCATGAACATGCGAGGCGCTGTCGACCTCGGTCAGCCAGATGATCGCCGCCGACGGTTTCCTGGCAGGCCAGACGCTATCGGTGAAGACAGAGACCGCGCGCCGTTCAGCGCCACGGTTGAAGCCGGTCGGCGGAACGGAATGCCGCTCGGCAATCTCGACCGCTAGCTCCGGCGGGAAGGCAATTGCCGGATGGCGAACATTGAAGCCCGCCTGCCCCCAGTCCGCGCCCTTCCAGTTCAACGCAGTGAAGGAGCCCTGCCCGCTCGACGTGACGGTCGCGAAAGAAAGTCCGTGCTTGGCAAGCGTTTCCGACAAATTGGTCGCCGTCGCCATGCCGCCGACGAGGCGCCGGTCGCTGGCCCGCCAGTCGTGGATCGTGTCGGTGCCCGTCAGCCGGCCGGAGCCGTCGCGCGAATAGAACTCGTTGCCGAGAACGCCAGTCGTTTCGGGGCGTGCGCCGCTTGCAAGCGCCGTCAGCGCGCCGCGCGTCTCGCTCGGGAAAACCGTGCGGTGATCGCGGCTCGTAACACCGGACGCCTTCAGGCTCGCGAGATTGGGCATGGTCGTCGCGTCGATCATATCCGGCCGCAGGCCGTCGACACCGAGCACGATGACATGACAGACATCAGTCATCTTCATTCACCTTCTCTTCTATTGTCGCGCCAGCAGGACCGGCATTGTCATTGACGCTTTGGGGATAGAGGACGCTGGCGCCGGCCTCCGTCAGCAGGCGCACGAATGGCTCCTCCAGCGGCTGGTCAGTCACGAAGGTCTCGATTTCGGAAAATGGAATACTGCGATAGCGGCCGACGGCACCGATCTTGGTATGGTCGGCCACATAGATATTGGAACGGCTCTGTGCGGCGAGCCGTGTCTTGAGCTGCATGTAGTGCTTGGTGCGCTCGACCAGCCCGTATTCGGCATCGAGACCATAGACGCCGATGATCGACAGGTCGAAGCTGCAGTCGCGGATCGCGTCGAATACTTCATCACCAAGCAGCGTCTTGCCGTTATAATCATATTCGCCGCCAGTCAGGATAACCTTGTGACGCAGGCCCGCCTGCAGCGCCTCGCCGATGGCAGGCATATTGGTCATGACCGTTACCGGCGGGCCGTTGCGCATCGCCTGGGCGACAGCAAGCACCGAGCTTCCGCCCGTCATGAATATCCATTGATCGGGCTGGATCATCGCGGCGACGAGATTGCCGATCGCCTGCTTTTCAGCCCGCTCCATGTTGACGCGCTCGTCGAGCGCCGCCTCGCGGCCTGACGGGATCGCGCCGCCGTAAACACGCTGCAGCGAGCCGCCCCGCTCCAAAGCCACGAGATCGCGCCGGATCGTTTCCGTCGAAACACCGAAGGTCTCGGCAATCGCGCTGATCGACATGCCGCTGCCGCCATTGATGAGGCGGATGATGGTCTGGTGACGGCTGGCTGCGGGAAGCTTGGACATGAAACAACTGCTCGCCTTGATGACGAGGCATTTCTAGGCCGGTCATGTTTCAACGCCGTGACAGTTTTTTGATGTTTTTGTTTATGCCCTCAAAGTCGCACAAAGTTCCACATTTGCGCGCTATATGCCTTTGTCGTTCGCCGTGACGAGTCAAATGATCGGTGCGTGGCCAGTTTCCGAAAAATGGCAAGTCCGCAAGAAATGCGCCAAACGCGTAAATAGGAGGATTTTTTCAGTTGACCGCGATAGGTCACCTGCATATGTTCCGCGCACTTCCGGCCGGGGTGCTTCGCACCGCGGAGAGTGAGAGCGTAGCTCAGCCGGTAGAGCAACTGACTTTTAATCAGTAGGTCTCGGGTTCGAACCCCGACGCTCTCACCATAATTTCTTAATGAAATCAAATTTTTAGAGATAGCAACCGGCACAGATTGCTGACGCCTATCGCCCAGCTTTTACCGCACATGGCGAGCATGTGCGGCACACGATTGGCGCAGGGCATATCGGGAATTTGCCGAGTTGGCAGAGCGGTGGGCTGACCGCCTTCCAGTCGAATCGCGACGAATCCGCGACACTGCCGCCCTCTGTTTCATGCTCACGCCTAGGCCAGCAGCCGCTAATTCCTGTGATTTCTCTGAAAGTTTGGTCATGTCCTTCTCTCTGGCAACGCGGCACAGGCACGCCCAATTGATGAACGGCTCGCTCTTCTCTGGGGCTGGGCGGGCCGCTCGGATTTTCTTGGCGTTCGCCTACAAGGGCAGGCATTCGCTGGCCAATCAAGCGGCGCCGGTGTAAAGCACGTGCCATGGCCCTAGATCCTCAGAAGGCATTTACAGATTACAGTGCGGCGGACTGCAGCGTGCAGTTCTGGACCGCCAACGCACCGGCCGTGCAATTCACCTCTCTGGAAGCCGCCGTCAGGTTCGCAAAAGACCATGGCGGCAGATGGGAAGAGATTGAGATAACGGTCCATCTGCCGCGCGAAGACATCGTCTTCGCCACCGGAAAGGTGCATCAGCTAATTGATGCTTTGCCAGGTGACGCCCGGGAAAAGCGATAGCCAGGTCGATCAGACATCGGCACTGGTGACGGAAACCTGCCCGCGGACGACAGGGCTTGCTCCTACGGGCAGCCTCAGCCGGGTCGCGCTTCGGTCCGCTACGATGGCTATCTGTCGCCAAAGATGACCGATTGCGATGTCAAATCGGAAACGTACTGCGCATATACCGGCCGTTGCAGGCGGCTGCCAGGGACACAAGTCCAATGATCCCATCTCCTCAATGCGAGGCGTTTTCATTGATTAATTTCGCTCACAATGATAATAAATCCCATCGATAGAGCGTATCGGGCGATATTTTCATAATGAGCGATTTTGATCATTTAACTGGTCGACAGTTGGCGGCCGCCCGCGTTTTACTGGGGATTGGTCAGGTTGAGCTGGCCAGCAGGTCAAATGTATCAGCACCGACCCTGCGACGCATGGAAGCCAGCGAGGGCGCTGTCGAGGGCATGCGCAATAACGTCGCGTCAGTCATTGCGGTATTGCAAGCCGCCGGTGTCACCTTTCTTGACGGGAACTATTCCGGTTCAGGCGGCCCAGGTGTCCGCCTGAAGCAGCCTGCCGACGCGTCGATCGACGTCAAAGAACGCGAGACTATTCAGTATCGTGAGTTTTATGAGAATGATGCACCTCCTGGTGCTGGAGGTTAAAATGGCGAAAACACCCAAAGAACCAAAGCTCGAGCATTCCGATTTCTCCGGCGAGTTCGAAGATGACGGCGTAACCGTGCTCGTCGATATACATCGGCCGGCGGGCACCAATGGCGATTGGACTCTCGAGGTCATTTCGCAAACCGAGGTCGTGACGACCTGGGAAGATGCATTCGCAACGGATCTGGAAGCTTGGGAAGAGTTCCTGGCCACCGCAGAACGAGATGGCGTGCGGAGCTTTCTCGATGAGGATGAGCCGCTAGTGCATTGATGGGATCGACCGGTTCCCTGGCCTCTCGTCGCCGCCCACCAATCCGTGCACTGCCACATTGAGGAGACCTTGTAAGCTTCTGGTACTGGTGCCGGAAGCTTATCAATGCGATTCGCAATACTCGCCATCAGTAGCTGCAGGAGCGACCATCCCTGGGCCTGAAGCCATCTTCACAGGCGCGATTCATCGAATCTCCCGGCACGTAGCCTGAGGCGGAGCCGTATGAATTCGGGGGCGTTGCGCATGCCGTGAGCAGCGAGATGCCGATCAGCGCTCCGGCGGCTACCAATGCCCGAAATCTGCTCATCAATGTTTCTCCTCGGTGGATGTTCCGGCGTCAATCTCTCACGCTAGAGCGCCCTGCGTCCATTCGGACGCACAAAGGACGCTCTAACTCCTTGAATCTACGCATCAGGCTTTCCGAAAATCGATTCCGATTTTCG
>NZ_AJWE01000135.1:0-52415 GCF_000281145.1 Rhizobium sp. CF142
GGCGGCTGCCACTGCATCCGATTTTTCGGAAACGGCGCCGACGGCTGCGGCATCGGCGGCGGCATAGAGCTGGGTACGCAAGCTCAGCGCATGGGCATAGTCCAGCGCCAGACCGGCAGAGCCAACCAACGGCACCATCAAAAGCGCCGTCATGATACCGAAATTGCCAGACCGGTCCGAAAGGAAAGCGGACGAAAGGATACCCATGCTGAACCCCTATTTTATTAGGGTATTCTGTACATTTGAAATCTAAATTAGCAGGAAAATAGCATGGTATATATCGTCTTAACGCCAGTTTCGATGTCATATTGGCGCAGCCAGAGTGACGCTGCGAGCCGCCGATGCAAACTCTCCCAGGGCGCCGAATGCGCTAGGCAAGGGGAGCCGAAAGGTTTATAAGCCGCCGCATTCTTTAACGGGCAGGCATCCGGAGCAAACCGGATGGGGAAGCAGATGAGTGACATGGCACAGAATTGGACCCCGAGCAGCTGGCGGAGCAAGCCAATCCAGCAGGTTCCGGAATATCCTGACGCGGCAGCACTTGCCGCGACGGAAGCCGTGCTTGCCACCTATCCGCCACTCGTTTTTGCCGGTGAAGCTCGCCGCCTTAAGAGCGCGCTTGCCAATGTGGCCGAAGGCAACGCCTTCCTGCTGCAGGGCGGCGATTGCGCCGAGAGCTTCCTGGAGCATGGCGCCGACAATATCAGAGACTTCTTCCGCGCCTTCCTGCAGATGGCCGTCGTGCTGACTTTTGGCGCCCAGCTTCCTGTCGTGAAGGTTGGCCGTATCGCCGGCCAGTTCGCCAAGCCGCGTTCGGCGCCGATGGAAACGCAGAACGGCGTGTCGCTGCCAAGCTATCGCGGCGATATCGTCAACGGTATCGAATTCACGCCTGAATCCCGTATCCCGAGCCCGGAGCGCCAGCTCGACGCTTACCGCCAGTCGGCAGCGACCTTGAACCTGCTGCGCGCCTTCGCGATGGGCGGTTATGCCAATCTCGACAACGTGCACAAGTGGATGCTCGGCTTCGTCAAGGACAGCCCGCAGGGCGAGCGTTACCGCAAGCTTGCCGACCGCATCAGCGAAACCATGGATTTCATGAAGGCGATCGGCATCACCTCGGAAAACAATCCGAGCCTGCGCGAGACGGATTTCTTCACCAGCCACGAAGCGCTGCTGCTTGGTTATGAAGAAGCGCTGACCCGTGTCGACTCCACCTCGGGTGACTGGTACGCCACATCAGGCCATATGATCTGGATAGGCGACCGCACGCGCCAGCTCGACCATGCGCATGTGGAATATTTCCGCGGCATCAAGAACCCTGTTGGGCTCAAGTGTGGCCCGTCGCTGCAGCCAGACAACCTGATCGAACTGATCGATGCGCTGAACCCGGGCAACGAAGCCGGTCGCCTGACGCTGATCTGCCGCTTCGGCCATGACAAGGTGGCCGACAGCCTGCCGAAGCTCATCCGCGCCGTCGAGCGCGAGGGCAAGAAGGTCGTCTGGTCCTGCGATCCGATGCATGGCAACACGATCACGCTCAACAGCTACAAGACGCGCCCCTTCGAACGCATCCTCTCGGAAGTCGAAAGCTTCTTCCAGATCCACCGCGCCGAAGGCACGCATCCGGGCGGCATCCATATCGAAATGACCGGCAAGGACGTGACCGAATGCACCGGCGGCGCCCGTGCCGTGACGGCCGAGGACTTGCAGGACCGCTACCACACCCACTGCGACCCGCGCCTCAACGCCGACCAGGCCCTCGAGCTGGCGTTCCTGCTGGCAGAGCGCATGAAGGGCGGGCGTGATGAGAAGCGGATGGCTGCCAACGCGTAATGCGATGCGAATAGCCAATAGCCACTAGAGTCGAAAGCCCGGCCTCGCGCCGGGTTTTTTGTGTTCGGAGAGCCCACCTTAAACTCTCTCATCCCCTCCTCGTGCCAGCACGAGGAGGGGATGAGAGAGGAGGAGGCTTACGCGCAAAATCATCGGCGTTGCCGACGCCTCGATCACCGCACCTGAACATGAATATGATCGTCATGCCGAGCCGCACGGCATCCCTGGAAGCGCACATGATCATCGGTGATGCCGAGGGTATTCTTCAGATGCGGCTCGATAAACACCTTCTCCAGTCCGAACTTGCTGACGCCATCGGTGGTCAGCCAATTGATCGCCGCGACCATGCGCTGCTCCTCAATTCGAAAGTTCGGAAATAACGGCTGGATCACATCCAGATCCCAACGCCCGGTCAGCCAGTCAGTCCGCCCTTTGCATGGCTGATCATCACCATCGGCAGGCTGCTCGAAGGCGAAATAACCGATCGGTGAGCGGGTTTCGCTATTCAGAAATTCGCTGTTGGCATCCTTGTAATAGTAGGCGAAGTCGAGCTTCCTGCTGTCGGCATGCGATAGGTGCGGCAACAGCGGGAAACCGGTCAGGAACGGGAAGTTGGCATCCAGCACGACCGTTGTCGTGCCAGGGAACTGCCTGTCCATATTATCGGCAAGCGCATGGGCCAGATCGCGCATACCGGGCGTAACATAGTTGCGGTTGAGGGCGCAGTAGATCGGTGAGCGGACGACGAGCTTGTTCGAAGCGTCTGCCAGGCACGACAGGGGAACACGCCCGAAGATCGGTGCAACGATGCCGGTGGCAAGCATCAGGCCGGTATAGACGAGCAGAAAGATTGCAAGCTTGGGCAAAAATCTGCGCACGCCCCAGAGGCGTGCAACCGCAAGGTCTACAAGATAAGCGATACCGCCAATCTGGGTGAGCAGGGTCAGAAAGACGACGATTGCGAAGCGGAAGGCGAAACGAAGCATCTGATGTTTTTTTGCACTGGAAGTTGCGATTTTCTTCTATTGCCATTCTCATGAGAGATTACACAAGAGGGTGAGTTTGATGCGAATACGTCCGTCGGCACGGCTGCTTCTGCTCGATCAGTTTGGCTGCGTCCTGCTGTTCAAATTCGTCTTCAGATCCGGCGCGCTTGCGGGGCGCCAATATTGGGCGACACCGGGCGGCGGGCTCGAGGAGGGCGAGACATTCGAGCAGGCGGCCCTGCGCGAACTCTCGGAAGAGACGGGCTTTCATACGGAGCAGGTGGGACCGTCGATCGGCAACCGGTCTTTCGACCTGCAACTGCCCGATGGCGAGATGGTGCGTGCCGAGGAGCAGTTTTTTGCGGTGCGCGCCGAACGCGGTGCGATCTCCGACAGCGGCTGGACGGATCTGGAACGAGAAGTCATGGCCGATCATCACTGGTGGTCGACCGCGGAACTCGTCAGCAGTACCGAGATCATTTTTCCCGATGGAATCCTCGATCTGATGGAGGCTGCCGCCGCGCAGCCTGCCTTGCCGATTGCCGCGCGTCGTTGACCAGCCCTCTTGTGGCCGGATCGCAGGCCCGGTATGTAAACTGCATGACCCGTGTACCGACCCTTTCTGGCCTGTATTACGCGCTGCTCCCATAGAGCGGCGACGGTCATCTACGACACCCGAAACGCCGCACGGTCGGCGGCGCGTGTTTCAGCAGAAGGTCTCCGGCCTGATTGGCCCCCATGGAGACCCTTATGACCATCAATTTCCAGCCTTCCACCAAGCTTCGATCGGAGTTTCTGCGTGTTCTCTCCGAGCGCGGTTTCATCCAGCAATGCACCGACCTTGAAGCGCTCGATAGCTGGCTCAGTACCGGCTCTAGGACGGCCTATAACGGCTTCGATCTGACGGCCGACAGCCTGCATGTCGGGCATCTCATCCCCATCATGATGCTGCATTGGTTCCAGAAGACCGGCAACAGGCCGATCGCGCTGATGGGCGGGGCGACGACGTTGCTTGGCGATCCGAGCTTTCGTGACACGTCGCGGCCTCTGCTCAGCAAAGAGCAGATCGCCGGCAATCTCGCCGGTATCAGGCGCATCTTCGAACGGTTCCTCACTTTCGGCGACGGGCCGACCGATGCGCTCATGGTCAACAACGTCGATTGGCTGGGCAGTCTGAAATACCTGGATTTCCTGCGCGATGTCGGCCCGCATTTCTCCGTCAACCGGATGCTGACCTCCGACAGTGTGCGCCAGCGACTGGAGCGGGAGCAATCGCTATCACTGCTCGAATTCAACTACATGGTGATGCAGGGCTATGACTTTCATGTGCTTGCCGGAAGCCACGGCTGCTTGCTGCAGCTCGGCGGTTCGGACCAGTGGGGCAATATCTTGAGCGGCGTGGAATTCGGACGGCGTGCCGGCGGGCGCACGCTGTTCGGATTGACGGCGCCGCTCTTGACGACCGCCTCGGGCGCGAAGATGGGCAAGAGTGCGTCGGGTGCGGTCTGGCTGAATGCCGACCGCTTGTCGCCCTACGAATTCTGGCAATTTTGGCGCAACACCGAGGATGCTGATGTCGGGCGCTTCTTGCGCCTCTTCACTGAGCTGCCGCTTGACGAGATCGCCCGGCTGGAAAGGCTTAGCGGCTCCGAAATCAACTTGGCGAAGAAGGTGCTTGCCGACGCGGTGACCGGGCTCTGCCACGGCGCAGAAGCGGCGGCAGAGGCCTCCGAAACATCTCGCCGGATGTTTGAAGTGGGCGAGGTCGCTGCCGGCCTGCCGACGGTTCCGGTGAATGGCGATCTGCTGCGGCAGGGCTTGCCGCTGCCGGATGCGCTTGTCACGTTGGGGCTTGCCAAGTCGAAAAGCGAGGCGCGGCGGCTGATCCTTGGTGGCGGCGTTCGCGTCAACAACCGCAGCGTCAGCGATGAAACCATGCTGCTTGGGTATGCGGATATGGAGGGCGGCGTCATCCGCCTGTCGGTCGGTCGGAAGAAGCACGTGTTATTGCGGCTGGAACCGTGATGCCATCGGGGGCGGGCGCCTATGTCACGTAGGTACCCGCTCCCTGATGTTACAGGGCATTGTGCGCGCGGAAATGCTGCTGCAGAAAAGCCTGAGCCTTTTGGAAGCTCCATGTCCTGGCAGAGCCGGGCATGAAATCTTCGTTGTTCAAGATATCACTCAGCGGTGACGCGAAGAGTTCGGCTGCCTCGTTACGGTCAGGTGCATGGCGGGCGCCGTCGAGGATTTCGGCGGCGGTGGAGCGGCTTGATGCCATCAGGAAAAGCTCCGGATGGCAGTAGGTCGGATCGTAGGCGAGACCGATGCCGAAGGCTGAAGCGCGGTCGATATCGGTGACGGCGACCTCCTCGGCAAGCTCGCGGGCCCCCTCGTCGAAGAGATCGATCTCTTCGCCTTCCGCTGGCTCCGCGTAGCCGCCGATCAGATAGAGAGCGCCGGGATTTTGCTCCGCGGTGAGGCTTCGCCTGGTGACGATCACCTGCTGGTCTGCGGTGACAAGAACGACGGTGAGCCCGAGCGGGTCGGCGCGCTCGGCTTGCGGGTACTCCTCGGCAAAGCCGGCATGGCGGGTCGCCACATAGGCGGAAAAGCATGTGCTCTGCGCCGTGATGGTCAGCCTGTTATCTTCGATGTGATGCGCGGCCATGCGCAGAAGCTGTCCGTCGAAGGCGGCGGGGTGTCTGGCGAGGAAGCGATCCCAGCCCGCCTTCCGCTGCGCCTCGACCGGATCGGAGAGGTGGAAGCTCTCGGCAAGGCGGCAATGGATATGATCGGCTGGTATCGTGAATGCCTGGTCCGCAAATGTCATGCGCGTAATGTCTTTCTCAGCAATTCGATGGTCTCGGCAACTGATAGTCCCTTTATCGGCGGCGGGTCGGCCCGCTCGCAGAATTCCCGCCAGACGAAGAAGGTTAGTTCTGCGCCATCGGTCGGGGTTTCGCCAGGGCCTTCGGCGAAGGTCTGGAGCAGGCGATAGCGCTCGTCCTGCCAGAAAAGGTCTTCCACCCAGTCGTAGATCGGGATGATATGGAAATGGATGGGATAGCCCGGCGCGTGGCCATAGCGGCCGATGTAGACGCGTTTTGCGCTGAGCACCGTGCCGAGGGCTGCCTGCGCCTTTGCCAGCAGCGGGCCGAGTTCGGCGAGGGCTTCGGGCGAGAGTTCCGAGAGGTCGTTGGTGAAGCTTCGCGAGCTGACCATGAGATAGCCGGGCAGGGCGGCATTGATGCGATGGTTCACTAGCCAGCCTGATGTTTCGGATACATGAAACTCTTCGGGGATTTCCAAGGACTGTTTCTCCATCGCGTGGGGCAGCCGTGCAGATTCGCAGAGTGGCCGACGATGACATGCTTCGGCAAGGCAAGGAGACGTGACTTTCGCCTGTTGTCGAGGCAGATTGCGGACGCATCGAAGGGAAATGTTTTTGATTGATATTGCATGCGCCATCTTTTGGCGGGAAGGCCGGGTTCTGCTGGTCCGGCGAGCAGGGCACAAAGAGCGCTTTCCGGATTGCTGGGATCTAGTCGGCGGCCATGTTGAAATCGGCGAAAGCCCCGAGGTGGCAATGATGCGTGAGGCAAAAGAGGAGATCGGCCTGACCCCATTGCGGTTCCGAAAGGTCGCCGAGCATCTCGAGCAAGTTACCACCTACCATCTCTTTCTGGTGAGCGAATGGCAGGGCGGAGATCCTGTATTGCTTGGTGATGAACATACGGCGATGCGATGGGTCACGCCTGGTGAGGCCGAGGCCCTTGGCGATATGGGGCACCCGCAATGGTGTTCGATCTTCCGCGAGCTTCACGAAAAGTCTCTACTTGGTGACATGCGTTGACAGCTGAAGCCGTCGCTTAAGACGCGGAAATACATATAAATAAAACTATATTTAAAATACGGGCCGGATCCCCTAGTGAACCCGGCCCGCATTCCCTTACAGGCTGGTTGCCATGTTCCAATTGTAGACGCAGCGATCAAGGCCGATGGCGATTTCGAGGACGAGAACGTCGTGCTCGACGGCCGGACCCTTTTTCGGCTGCGTCCTGTAGCGTTCGGGAAAATCCGTGCGGCGGGAGATCGAGCAGACTTCCATCCACTTGTCGCCGTTATCCACTTCCACATCGACTGTCGTCTGCGCGTAGGCAGGCAAGCGGTCGGAGGGCACGATGCGGGTCGGCAGCGGAATGAGCGAGGCAATCATGCGGCGCACGGGCTCCAGCGAAGCGGCGTGGTAATCGTTGCCGCTGTCGGCGGTGTAGGCGCATTGGAATTCCAGCTGCCAGAATTCCTTCAGGCGCATGTGCTTGGTCGGCTGATCCTGCTCGCGCCGGTAGGATCGACCGGCCTGCCAGACGCAAAGAGGCAGGCGCGTTCGGGAATGATTGCCGAGAATGTGCTGCATGTAGACGTAGCTGGAGGGCGTCGTTTCCGGCCTCAGCACGAGCGGTGGATCGGTTTCGGAAAGCTGTTCCTGCATCCAGATATCGGCATTGGTATAGGCATCCGAGATGAGGGCGCGCGGCGTCAGCGCGGGCGCCTCGACCCGTCTTATATCCCAGGCCGAGTTAACCGACCGGAGGAAGGTTCGCACTTCCTCGGAGAAGAAACGGACCATGTGGTCACGCATGTTGATTTCACGCTCTTCCCAGTGAACGAGCGAATTGACATTGAAAAGATTGAGCACGGTGCCTGTCTCCCTGGCAGCCCTTACAGAATGATGGGGGCTTTACGTCCAGCAGTTCGCCGGACGCATCAGGCATCCGGACGTTACGACTGGACGCGGAGACCTCGTCCGCCAAAAGCGCGCAAAACGGCAACCTGCGGGCAGGTGCGGTCAAGACGGGAGAGGGGCGCGCTGTTGGAACTCATGACAGTGTTCGTATCCGCGGACCGGGCGCTTGTCAAACCGGCCTTTCGCCTTGCGGCCAGCGCTTCATCCATGCATTCTAGCGGCATGAGCGATCTGGATCTGGACCATATTCTTAGAGAACTTGCTGCCCGCGAGCCGATCTTCCACAGGCGGGAATTCGGCACGTCGCGGGCCGATCTCGAGCGGATGACCGATAGCAATTTCTGGGAAATCGGTGCGAGCGGGAAAGTTTATCAGCGCAGCTATGCCATCGAAACATCGCTTGCACGCTACGAAAACGGACTTGAGCCGCATGATTGGCCCTGCCGGGATTTCACCATCACGGTGCTGACGGACGGGCTCTTCCTTCTTTCCTACATACTCGAAGAGCCGCAGCGCGTAACGCGCCATTCGACCATCTGGCGCTGGACAGACGAAGGCTGGAAGATCGTCTTCCATCAAGGCACGCTGGCGAACTGAGCCGACGCAGACCTCCTCCTACTGCACCAGCACCGATTGCTGGCAGCGCACATCGGTGACGCGGACATCGGCTTCGCCGATCTTGATTCCGAGCAGCGTCAGCGTGTTGAAGAGAAGTTCGTCGAGCGGCTTGGTGAGCCCGGTCAGCGTGTCGGCTACCGCGCCCTGGATCACCGCCTTCGGCAGACCGATGCCGAGGCCGAGGACGGTGACCTGGATATCGGTGTTGGCGAGCAGACTGGCGACGGTCGAGGTCAGCGTGTCCTTGGTCGAGACATTCTTGATGGTCCCGGCGGCAATATCCTTCGGCTGGAACGTCAGCCGGGTTTTGGTCTGGTTGGTGACGTTGACCTGCGCCAGGGCGGAGACGTCGAGCAGCGTCGCATCGATGATCTTGGCGCGGGTCACACGCGGCTTGCTGCCGAAATTGGCGAAGGCGCTGGTATCGACATCGCCGAGATCGAGCTCGGCGACGCCGGGCACGACATCGATGCCGACATTGGCGTTCCGTGCTCCGCCGCCGAGGCAGGAAATGCTCGCAAGCTTGGCTTCCGCATAGGCGACCTCGACATAGAGCGGCACGCGCAGCTTGATGCCGGCAATCGAGCTGATGCCGAGAACATTCAGTTCGATTGCGAGACGCACCTGGGCGGTGCGCACGACGGCGCCCGTGGTGCCGACGGCGTTGGAGGCTATCTCCTTTGGCGGCTCGCCGATCGCGAGCGTCAGTTTCGTGGCGGCGACGCCGGGCACGGCGGCGTTCAGATTGACGGCGACCTGCTTCTTCTGGTTGGCGGCGATTGCGGCGGCCGAGAGGATATCCATCATGCTGGCATCGACAGAAAGGTGCGAGCCGCTGCCGACAACCCTTTCACCTGTCGAGCCGAGGTTCAGGAGGTCTTCCAGCTTCAGCTTGACCTGCGTGGTGCCGAGTGCCTTCTGGACCGTGTCGAGCGTCTTCGTCACCGTGGGCGTCAGGCCGCTGGTCTTCTTCAGCGTCGTGAGCAGACGGGGATAGGTGATCTCGGTCGCCAGCACGTCATTATAGCTGCCGGCGGTGAGATTGAGATCTGTCGCCAGAGTATCCAGGAAGGAGAGCAGCTCGACATTGGCGCTCGCAAGCGCAGAGTAATCGGCGACCTTGAGGGAAAGCGTGGTACCGAGCAGGCTTCCGAGCAATCCGTTCAGCACACCGTCATTGAGGCTCGCAAGGCGCGAGCCGACGGAAAAGGCGGCAAGCTTGGAGGCGGAGGCCGTGCCTGTGGCACTCAGGGTCGGTGCAGCAGCGAAGGCAGCGGCAAATGTCAGCTCGGCTATCTGGCTGAGATCCACTCTTGCTGCATCGTATGGTTGTGTTCCGGGAGAGAACCGGCTGCCAAGCGCCGTGGATGGATCGGCGAGGTAGGTGCCGGGCACCAGGTTTGCAACCGCATCGAATGTCTTGAGGTCGGCTTCCGAAAGCTGCCTCATTCCCTGCTTCGTTGCATAGCCGTTTGCGGTTCTGACAGCGACGTCCAAGCCGTTCTCGTTGAAATTGATCACGAGATTCTCAGCCGCATGGTTGATATCGGAGGCGGCGACGATCGCGCCGAGATCGCTCAATTCCTGCAGGCGGCGCTGCTGCAGCGTCATCATGCCGTAGTCGATGCCGAGGCCGAGCGTATAGAGTATAAGCGGCGCGCAGAGGGCCGCGGTGATGGCAATATTGCCCGCTGCATCGACCGCGAAGCAGCTTAGCCGAACACGAAATGTCCGCATGTCAGATGCCCCCCATCCGGATCGTGGCGAAACGACGGATTACGTGGTCGGGCAGGGGAAATGTATAGAGATTCCAAAGCGGAAGATTGGACGTGTCATAGGCAGCGGAGACGGTGAACTGGTTCGCATTGGCCGGATCGGTGGCGACGCTGATCTGCAGTTTCGAGAGGTCGAGCAGCGGATGGTCGATCGTCGATCGGGAAATGAAGTCATTGACGAGTTGCGTGCGTTCCTGGCTGGTAAGGCCCGCGACAGCCGTACGCGCAGCATCCGCGGTCAACTGCTGGACGGCATGGGCTGCGCTGAGATAGATACCATAGGCGATCATCGTCAGCACGATCAGTATGAAGACCGGTGCGACGATCGCAAATTCGATGGCGGCGGCACCCGAGATATTGGCGTGGAAACGACGATAAAGCTTCATATTTCACCTCGCTTGCCGCCGAGTTGTGTTTTCGATCAGTAGCCGGATCTTAAATCAGAATTTATTAATTTTGGTTTATCTAATAAACGTATTGGCTGTATTCGTGAGGAATGATGCCGCACCAAAGGCATTGATATGAGCCGGGAAAGGTCTTCTTGATCTGGCCTGCAACCGATAATGCTCTGCCTCTTCCAGGGCATCAGTTTTCCTGAAGCCATTGATCAGCGCTTTGGATTTGACTGGCGGTTGTACCGACGTCACTCTCCCAGCTGCTTCAGGGAGAACGGAAATGAGCGAACATCATGCGGGCGGTTGCCTGTGCGGCGCGGTGCGGTTCGAAACGCGGGAGAAGCCCGATGTCGTGGTCGGCTGCCATTGCTCGCAATGCCGGCGGCAGACGGGGCTTTATTATGCTGCGGCCGACGTGCCGGTTTCGGCGCTTACGATTACGGGCGAGGAAAACCTGCGCTGGTATCAGTCGAGCGATGAGGCCAGGCGTGGTTTCTGCTCGCAGTGCGGCTCGGCGCTGTTCTGGCAGAGGCTCGGCGGACCGGCAATGTCCATCCTGGCCGGCGCGTTCGACGAGCCAAGCGGGCTCCGCTTCGGCTACCATATCTTCTGTGCCGACAAGGCCGATTTCTATGAGATTCCCGGTGGCGTTCCGCAATATGCAGTACGACCTTAAACCTTCACGAAGCGGTAGGCGCTGTCCTTGCGCTCGGCATAACCGACGCCGGGATAGGACCAGTGATAGCCGAGAAGCTTGATCTTTTCCGAAGCGGCGCGGTCGAGCAGCATGCGGCGGTTTTTCAGGGCGGTTTCGGGATCGGTGTCGAAGCCGAAATGCCAGGCGGGATGTTCGAAGAAGATCACGTCATTAGTGCAGGCGTCACCCGTGATGAGGAGATTGCCGTCGCCGGCGAGCTCGAAGGAAATGTGACCCGGCGTATGGCCTGATGTTTCGATCACCTGCATTCCGGGCAGGATTTCCAGTCCCGGCTTGACGAGGGTGAGCTTGTCTTTCACCGCAAAGAGATCGCGCTGTGCGCCGCGAGCGAAATCGTGCAGGGCGGCGGGCATATGGGCCTCATAGTCCTTGTCGGTCCAGAAATTCCATTCGGTCTCGCTGACGAAATAGTCGGCATTCGGATAGAGCAACTTGTCTTCGGCCACGGTCGTGGCACCCGAATGATCGGGATGGGCGTGAGTGAAGATCACCTTGGTGATGGCTTCCGGCTCGATGCCTGCTGCCTTCAGGTTGGCGGCGAGCTTGCCGGCACTTGCCTGGAAATGCGTGCCGGAGCCGTTATCGATGAGGATCAGGTCGCTGCCGTGGCGGATGAGCGGGATATTGGCCTGAACCGGAGCGCCTGCCGCATCACCGCCGAGCCGCGTCAGGATCAGTCGACGCTCTTCCGGCGTTGCATCGGGAAGCAGGACTTCGCCGAGCAGGGTGATGAAACCGTCGCTGACGACAGTGATGTCGAAGGCGCCATGCGTAAAGCGATGAAACTCCGCCGCATAGGTGTTGCGCGGCAGGGCAAAGGCCGCCACGCCCGAGAGGGCGCCGGCCAGAAGCTGACGGCGTGTAGCCGACATGCCGAGATTATCCGCATCGCTCATCTGCTCGTCTCCTCTTCGGTATCACCATGAGGAGACAATAGCAGAACGGCGACAGGATTTCGCCTATAAAATTCAATATTATCAATTATTTACATTGATTTTCAGTTCTTTACGGCTGATGCCGGGAAACCGTACCGGACAACCATTTCCTGACGACGATGACAACCGCAGATCAGGATCAAAAGGGCGCGCCACAAGGGCGCGCCCGCAAGTCTTCGAGAGAAAAACTCAGCCCTTGATGAAGGCCAGGAGGTCCGGGTTGATGACTTCAGGGTGCGTGGTGCACATGCCGTGCGGGAAGCCGGGATAGGTTTTCAGCGTGCCGTTCTTCAGCAGCTTGGCGGACAGCGGCGCGGAATCGGCATAGGGGACGATCTGGTCGTCATCGCCGTGCATGACGAGAACGGGCACGGTGATCTTCTGGAGATCTTCGGTGAAGTCGGTTTCGGAGAAGGCCTTGATGCAATCGTAATGGGCCTTGGCGCCGCCCATCATGCCCTGTCGCCACCAGTTTTCGATCACGCCCTGGCTCACCTTGGCGCCCGGACGGTTGAAGCCGTAGAAGGGGCCAGTCGGGATGTCGAGGAAGAACTGGGCGCGGTTGGCGACAAGGGCTGCGCGGAAGCCGTCGAAGACTTCGAGCGGCAGGCCGCCCGGGTTCTTGTCGGATTTCAGCATGATCGGCGGTACGGCACCGATAATGACGGCCTTGGCAACACGGCCCGGCTTCGCGCGGGCGACATAGTGGACGACTTCGCCGCCGCCGGTGGAGTGGCCGATATGGACGGCATTCTTGAGGTCCAGATGGTCGGTCAGTGCGGCGACATCGGCCGCATAGGTGTCCATCTCGTTGCCTTCCCACGTCTGGGTCGAGCGGCCGTGGCCGCGGCGGTCATGGGCGATGACGCGGAAACCCTTTTCCAGGAAGAACATCATCTGCGCGTCCCAGTCGTCGGCGCTGAGCGGCCAGCCGTGATGGAAGACGATCGGCTGGGCATCCTTCTTGCCCCAATCCTTGTAGAAGATTTCAGTTCCGTCATGGGTCTTGATGAAAGGCATGGTCTGGCTCCGGGGTTGTGATGATGTTGGAGTGGTTGCGGCGAGCGTGGCTTTCGGCAGGGCGATGGCCGCAACCGCGGCGCCGCCTGCCAGAAGAACATCCCGCCGCGTGGCATCGGCCGTCAGTGCAATGCTGCGTTCATTCATAGGTGTCGGCATGATCGCCTCCGTTTGGGCTTCTCCGCGCCTCTTCAACGAGGACAAGCTGGCTCACTTTGGGCAGTGATGCGAGTTAACCGTCGTAAATTGATGCAAAGCAAAAATGAAGCAATGCGCCAAAAGGCGTAATAAGCTCATGAACACAGTATGTTATCCGCAGATTTTTTCCTGTCGAAGCCACGGAAGCTTTGATGTGCCAGGGGAGCAATCGTCGCTGCCAGATATGCGAAACCCATAAGGAGCAGTGCGACCGAGAGGCCAAGGCCATCGATCAGTGCGCCGCCGACAAGGCCGCCGAAGGGAATGAGCGCCCAACAGAGAGCAGCATTCAGCGAGGTGACACGCCCCATCAGCGGCTTCGGAATCCGCTCGAAAAGCACAGCGGTGATGATCGGATTGAGGAAGCCGGAGGCAAAGCCACCGATGACGAGAATTGTGAAAATCGCAGGCAGCGGGGAATCCACCGCAAAGACAAAGAAACGCGGAAAGCCCGTGAGCAGGAAGGCGACAGTGTATACGAGAAGGCGCGGCATGCGATCACCGATCAGGGCGGCAATCGCCGCACCGATCATGGAAGCGCCAGAGAAGACGGCGAACAGGGTGCCGAGCAGGGCGGGGCCATGGCCCGAATCCTGGGTCCAGACAGGCAGCAGGACGGCAAAGTAGGCCTGATCAAGCAGGTTGGTTGTCGCCACCATCAGAATGACTGCGACCAGCACCGCATCACGGCGCATGAAATGCCAGCCTTCCGCCAATTCCCGACCGTAGCCGGAAATGCCGCCTGATTCGGCTTTCCGGGTGTGCCGCAACGCGGGAATGCCGACAGCGACGATCACGGCGGCGGCGGCGAAAGTGAGGGCGTTGACGGCTAGCGCCTGGCTTGGTCCGACAAGGGCAATCAGCGCGCCGGCGCCGGCCGCTCCTGCGGCCGATGCCAGGCGCTCGATGGCGCCGACGACGCCGGTCACGCGCTCCAGCGGCACGGAGGCGAGTTCCGCAATGTCGGGGACCATGGATTGCTTGGCGGCATCCGAGGGACCGCGCAGCACACCCATGGCGAAGACGATCGGCAGCAGGATCGGCATGGTGAGCAGGTCGAGCAGATGCAGCAGCGGCACGAGGCCGACCGCAATCACCGAGGCGCTGTCGCAGATGATGGCGATGCGCTTGGGGCCGAGGCGGTCGATCAAGGGGCCGCCGAGCGCCTTGGCGACGACATAGGGCAACATCTCCATCATGGCGACGAGGCCGGTCAGCACGGGACTGCCGGTCGTGCTCAGCACCAGCCAGGGGATGGCGACGCTGGAGAGCCGCGTGCCTGAAATGGAAAGCGTTTCAGCGAGCGCGAGCGCGACGAAGGGACTGCGGCGGCTCATGGCTCGCTCTCTTCCTCGCCATGCGGCAGGCGGCCCGGATAGGGAAAGGCGTGCAGCATGACGGTGAAAGGCACGGTGCCTGATGGCAATGGCTCGCCGAGGGGCGGGGCCTCGCGCATCGCTTCCATGAGGAGGTCGTTCAGCCGCTTCGTCAGGGCCTCGGCCTTTTCAGGGGTCAGCGGAATGATGATGTCGCTTGCGGTGCTGGCCTTGCGCCATGCGAGCGGCAGCTCGGCATATTCCTCGACTGCCTTCTGCATCTGATCGACCTGAAGGGAGAGGATCGCCTGCGTGAAGGCGACGTCCATATCGAAAGCCTCGCCTTCGGTTTCCGCCGGCGGCACCGAGGTGATCTCGTGGCATGCCCTCCACCAGCGGTCACGACGGGATGGCCCCGGCGCATCCTCGATGAAACCATACTGGGCAAGCTGGCGCAGGTGATAGCTCGTCGCGCCGCTGTTGAGCCCGAGCCGTGTCGCGAGCTGCGTTGCCGTTGCGGGACCATCGATGCGCAGTATACCGAGCATACGTAGGCGCACCGGATGGGCGAGCGCCTTCAGCGCCGTGACGTCGGGGACGACCCGGCTGACGTCGCGGGATGTAGATGACGCTGGTGTAGGAACGGGTGTTTTCATGGCGGCAGCGTAGTACCGCAAATGAATCTTTGCAAAGATTTCTTTGCAGATTTGACGGTAAATCGTCAGCGCGTAGACGTCAGGGTCTTACGACCTTCCAGCACGACCTTGAGAAGTGCATGGGCTGACAGCAGCGGGGACGCTTCGCAGTCGCCGAGGATCAGCAGGCCGGTGGCGGCACCTTCGGGTGTTATGTCCAGACGCCGGCCGGGAATGACGGCGACCGGTTTGCCCGATGTCAGAAAAGCGCGGATCGTGGCTGCGACGCCCTCGGCGGACCAGAGCGGGCCGGAAAGGCCGATGCAGAAGGCGGCGTCGAAATCCTCTGTCACGATCTGGTCGAGGCGCAGAGTATCGGCGAGATCGTCGCGTGCGGCGCGGTCGGTGAGGAAGCGTCCGACAGTAGGCTCCTTATGGACGCTCTGATGGACGGTCTGGCGCAACTCGCTGGTCAGATCGGCGAAGCCGCCTGATGGTGTCGCGAGGACGACTTCTGCCGGTGCATCCTTGAAAAGGTAATAGGCGGGTGCGAGGCGCGCGATCCTGACCTCGCTGTTATCTCCATCCGCAGCGAGAATGATCAGAAAACGGATGGGTATTTGGCCGTCCATGGGCATCCTCCTCTTGGGGAGCAATGATGCACAGACAACGAGAAGCGGACGAGTTGATCGTTGTAAATCGGTGTAAACGGGTTTAGCCGGCCGCGCCCGAAAGCTGCGCCGGTTCATGGCCGAGGGCTTCGAGATCGACGTTGATGCGGCGTTCCCAGCCGACCGCGCCATCCTGCCTTGCGGCGATGCGTGCCGCCTCGAGGATGGCTGAAGCGGCGTCCAGTCCTTCCGGGCTCTGTCCCTTTACGGTGACCATTGCCTTCACCCTCAGGAGCTCGGGCAGGCACCAGCGTTCGCCTGAGACATCGCCATGCTCCAAGGCGCTATCGATCACCGCATGGGCTTCCGCATGTTGACCGAGGCCGGACAGGGCCTGCGCCTCGATGGACTGGAAGTAGGTGCGGAAAAGGTTGAAGCCGGCAAGATCGAGGATGTCCATCGCCGGGCGCAGCTTTGCGAGGCAGAGCCGGTATTCGCCGTCCCGCAGACGTAGCTCCGCCTCGAAGCCGTCGGCATAGGTGTGCCACACATCGAGCGACAGGGCCTTGGTATGGTCACGCAGAAGCCGGATCGCGGCAGCCGCTTCGCCGTCGTTGCCGGAGAGAAGCGCCAGCGGGCAGACGGCTTCGGCGAGAAGATTGCTGATCGAATGGTTATGGCCGATATCGCAGGCGTAGCGCATTGTCTCTTCGACCTCCTTCAGCGCGGCCTTCTCGTCGCCCAATATCCAGAGGCAGCGGGCGATGATGATACGCGCCGTCACGCGCTGGTCGAACTGGAAGCGCACGGAATGGCGAACCTGCGGCACATGCTCGTAGTCCGCCAGCATCGCCAGAAGTTCCTCGCGAGCCTCGGCATGGCGGCCGAGCCAGTGCAGCGTGGCGGCCTTCATACGCCTGCCGATGATGGCATCTGATGGATCGGAAGAGGACGGAGCAAGGGCCGCGAAGCGCTCCGCCAGCTCCAGTCCCTGGCGAGGCTTGGCGCGGTTCAGCAGATCGACCCAAAGCGCCCAGATCGCGCGAAGCTGATGGTCGACATCGCCGAGTTCCTCGGCGATCCGCCGGGCGGTCGTCCAGGCGGCAACGCCGAGTTCCGGTGCATTGGTGGCACGAAGCTGCGGCCAACCGAGCGCGGCATAGAGCTTCATGCGGCTTTTCTCGTCGAGGCCGGGGCGGGCATCGAGGAAGGTTATTGCATGGGTGAGGGCGGCCAGGCACTCATCGAGCAGTGACAGGCGGAAGAAGAGCGGCAGGGCGGCGACCGTCAGCCGCACGCCGAGCAGCGCATCGCCGCCTGATGGACCGAAGGCCCAGTCGAGGGCTGCCCGCAGGCCCGGGACCTGCTGGGCGAGATCATCAGGCCATTCCTCCGGCGAGGCGGCATAGAGATCCTGCTCGGCGCTTTCGAGCGCGATAAAGAGATAGGCGGAGAAGCGGGCCATAACATCGGGCAGTTCGCCCGAGGCGGCAAGCTTTTCGCCGGCATAGAGGCGGGTCGTATCGAGTAGGTGGTAGCGCGTTTCGTCGCTCGCAGTCTCGACCACGACCAGCGATTTGGCGACGAGCGCAGCCAGCAAATCCTCGGGTTCGGTGCCGGAGAGGACCGCGGCTACGGCCCTGCCGCTGAAGCGGCCGCGGAAGACGGAGAGTTCGCGCAACGCCTGCTGCTCCTCCGGCGACAGGATGAGGTAGCTCCAGTCGAGCGTGGCGCGCAGTGTCTGGTGGCGAGGCAGCGCCGTGCGCCGGCCGCGGGTCAATACCCGGAAGCAATCTGAAAGCGAGCGGGAGAGGGCGGCGATGCCCATCGCCTCCAGCCGGCCGGCGGCAAGCTCGATTGCCAGCGCAATGCCATCGAGCCTCGTGCAAATATCGACGACATCGGCGGCGTCCTCGTCCGTCAGCTTGTAACCGCCAAGGCAGGCATCGGCGCGTTCGACGAAAAGCTGGACGGCGGGCGAGGCCAGGGCAGCTTCCGCTGTCACGGCAGACGAGGGCAGGTCTAGCGGCAGGAGGCGGTGGACGCGTTCGCCTTGGGCGCGCAGCGGCTCGCGGCTGGTGGCGAGGATCTGCAGATCGGGCGCTTCCGCCAGCAGGTCTTCGGCGAGCTTGGCGATATCGGCCACCACATGCTCGCAGCTGTCGAGCACGAGCAGGAGATTGCGCGGCTGCAGATAGGCGGCGATTTCCGTGACGATATCGTCGCTGCGCGAGAGGATGCCGAGTGCAGATGCCACGACCGTCGGCACGAGATTTCCGGTCGCGACTTCCGACAGATCGATCCAGACGATCTCGCCCTCGAAGTTGCCCTGCGCAATCACGGCGCGGGCGACGGTGGATTTGCCGATGCCACCCGGGCCGGCGATGGTCACGAGACGGCCCTTGGTCAGCTGTCCGGTCACGGCCGCGATCGTCTGTTCGCGGCCGAAGATGCGGGCGGGCAGGCGTTCGGAGCGGAGTCTCGAGAGTGTCGGCCGAACGGCAGGTGTCGCGCCATTGCTGCGGCGATTGACGGGCGCGATGAATGTATAGCCGCGGCCAGGCACATTGGCGATGAATTGCGGTTCGCGTTTGATGTCGCCCAGCGCCTTGCGCAGCGCTGAGACGTGAACGCGCAGATTGGCCTCGTCGACGAACGTATCCGGCCACACCTGCTTGACGATCTCCGCATTGGTCTTCAGCTCGCCCGGGTGGTTCAAGAGAAACAGCAGGATATCGACGGCGCGGCTGCCGAGAGGCACGGCCGACCCTTCCCGCAACAGGCTGCGCCTGGCGGGCACTATCGAAAATGCGCCGAACTGAAGCTCTTCTTCCAATCATGCTCCCTGCGTGATGGCGGCAGGTTGGCCAAATGCCTGCGCCCTGTCAAATGAAACGCGGTGACACGGCTGGAATTGCGACGAGATTTCAGATGTTTAAGGTCGCGCTATTTTAGCGGGATCAAGCTTGCCCGCGCTCCGCAAGGATGGCATTCAGCCGGGAGACATCCTCGCGCAGCGCAGTCAGTTCCGTCAGCACCCGCATATCGATCTTCTGATGCAGCGACAGGACCTCCAGCTCGGCCTTCAGGTTCACCTCATAATCCTTTGCGGCCTCGAAACGGTCGCGCTCGGCCTGGCGGTTCTGCGACATCATGATGATCGGCGCCTGGATGGCGGCGAGCATGGAGAGGATGAGGTTCAGGAAGACAAAGGGATAGGGATCGAAGGCCCTGCTCAGCAGAATGACCGTGTTGATCAGGGTCCAGATGACGAGAAAACCGAGAAAGGCCAGGATGAAGGACCAGGAGCCGCCGACGCGGGCGATGCCATCGGCCAGCCGCTCGCCGAAGGAGGCTTCGGCGGAAAAGGCGGCATTGACGTCGGTGGAGATGATCTTGCGCTCATGGGTCCTGGCAAGCACGCGCTTTTCGATATCACCCAGCTCCTCGGCCGGCTTGCCGAAATGCAGGTGGACGAAATTTGGAAAGTTAGACATGGCATTGTCCCGGGAGTGGATCGAATTGGCGCGCAGTATTCCGCCGTTGCCGCAAATTGCAATGCGTATCGGCGTCGCGCAAGGCAAACAAAGGGATGGGGTTGCCCTTCATCAAATTTTTGCCGCAGATGGCTACGGCTTTTGAAGCGGCTTATTGCGGTGCACGAAGGGGCGGATTAAATGAATGACATGACACAGGAAAACGCTCTCTCCCATACGTTCAACATCGCCATCGCCCAGCTGAACCCCACGGTCGGCGATGTCGCCGGAAACCTTGCCAAGGTGCGCGAGGCGCGCGCCGATGCGGCGCGGCAGGGCGCGCATCTGCTGATGATGACGGAACTTTTCATCTCCGGTTACCCGCCGGAAGATCTGGTTCTGAAGCCGGCCTTCATCCAGGCTTGCTGGAGGGCGGTGGAGAGCCTTGCGGCCGATACGGCCGATGGCGGGCCGGGTATCGTCATCGGTTTTCCGCGCCAGGACGAGACGGGGCGCTACAATTCCATCGCGGTGCTCGACGGCGGCAAGGTCATTGCCATCAGAGACAAGATCGACCTGCCGAACTATGGCGAGTTCGACGAGAAGCGCGTCTTCGACCAGGGCGCCATGCCGGGGCCCGTGAATTTCCGCGGCGTGCGCATCGGCATTCCGATCTGCGAAGATATCTGGGGCGATCTCGGCGTCTGCGAGACTTTAGCTGAAAGCGGGGCGGAAATCCTGCTCGTCCCGAACGGATCGCCTTACTACCGCGGCAAGGTCGATATCCGCCATCAGGTGGTGCTGAAGCAGGTCATCGAAACCGGCCTTCCCATGGTCTACGCCGCCCAACTCGGCGGCCAGGACGAGCTCGTCTTCGACGGCGCAAGCTTTGCCTTCAATGCCGACAAGTCGCTCGCCTTCCAGCTCAGCCAGTTCGAACCGGCGCTCGCCGTGACGACATGGAAGCGCACCGAGGATGGCTGGCACTGCGCACAGGGGCCGATAGCCCGCATTCCGGAAGCGGAAGAGGCCGATTACCGCGCCTGCCTGCTGGGCTTCCGCGACTATGTAAACAAGAACGGCTTCAAGAATGTCGTGCTCGGGCTCTCGGGCGGCATCGATTCGGCGATCTGCGCGGCGATTGCCGTCGACGCGCTCGGCGAAGAGCGGGTGCGCACGGTCATGCTGCCCTATCACTATACGTCAGAGGACTCGCTGAAGGATGCAGCCGATTGCGCCAAGGCGCTCGGTTGCCGCTACGATATCGTGCCGATCGAAGGACCTGTGACCGGCTTCTCCTCGGCGCTCTCAAGCCTCTTCGAGGGCACGAACAGCGGCATTACCGAGGAGAACCTGCAGAGCCGTGCACGCGGCACGATCCTGATGGCGATCTCCAACAAGTTCGGCTCGATGGTGGTCACGACCGGCAACAAGTCGGAAATGTCGGTCGGTTATGCGACGCTCTACGGCGACATGAACGGCGGCTTCAATCCGATCAAGGACCTCTACAAGATGCAGGTCTATGCGCTGTCGCGCTGGCGCAACGAGAATGTACCGCCGGATGCGCTCGGCCCCTCCGGCGTAGTCATTCCGCAAAACATCATCGACAAGGCGCCGTCGGCCGAGCTTCGCCCCGACCAGAAGGATCAGGATTCGCTACCGCCTTATCCTGTTCTGGACGACATCCTCGAATGCCTTGTCGAGCGGGAGATGGGTGTCGAGGAGATCGTGGCGCGCGGCCATGATGTCGAGACGGTCCACCGCATCGAGCATCTGCTCTATCTCGCCGAATACAAGCGCCGCCAGTCGGCGCCGGGGGTAAAGATCACCAAGAAGAACTTCGGCCGCGACCGGCGCTACCCGATCACCAATCGGTTCCGGGATCGCTGAGACGCCTCGAAGATCTGGGAGGAAACATGCGCAGTTCGGTAGAGATCTTCAATGTGAGGCGCGGCGAAAGCCGTGTCGTCTGGCAGACGGAGGCGCTGGTGGAGGCGCCGAATTTCTCACGCGATGGCGCCTATCTGCTGATCAACGGCGACGGGCTGCTCTATCGCCTGCGCCTCGATGGCAGCGATCTCGTCGAGCGGGTCGATACCGGCTTTGCCGTGCATTGCAACAATGACCATGGCATTTCGCCCGATGGCGAGGAAATTGTCATTTCCGACAAGACCGAGTTCGGCAAGTCGGCGATCTACATTCTGCCGATCGAAGGCGGCAAGCCGCGGCTGGTCACCAAGAACCTGCCGTCCTACTGGCACGGCTGGTCACCCGATGGGCGCAAGCTCGCCTATTGCGGCATCCGCAACGACGTCTTCGATATCTACACTATCTCGGTCAATGGCGGCGAGGAGAAGCGGCTGACGCATGGCGAGGGCCGCAATGACGGGCCGGACTGGTCGGCGGACGGACAGTGGATCTATTTCAATTCCAGCCGCACCGGACTGATGCAGATCTGGCGTGTCCACCCTGATGGTACTGGTCTCCAGCAGGTGACATCGGACAATTACGGCAACTGGTTTGCTCACCCGTCGCCTGATAACGACAAGGTACTGATCCTCTCCTACGACTCTGATGTCTTCGACCATCCGCGCGATCTCAATGTGCGGCTGCGCATGATGGACATGGATGGCGGCAACCTGACGGAGCTGTTCGAGCTTTTCGGCGGGCAGGGCACGATCAATGTGCCGAACTGGTCGCCCGATGGCGAGGAATTCGCCTATGTGCGGTATTTCCCGGCGAGAGGTTGAGGGCGCGCATCGCCATTAGATGATGGGGGTGGCGGGTACTAAGCGGGGACCATTCTTGTAGCCCCAATTATTCGTGGACTTCATCTGGCGCCGGCAGCTCAACGTTCGCGGCATCATGGTCGTAAATCTTTGCGATTTATCGGACGAAAATTGCCACGGCTGAAAGTGTTCTTGGATCGCCTTCATGAACCTTCCATCAACGTTAAAATTCATATGTCGGCGCGAGCCTTGGACGGAAAACGATGCCACAGTGCACTATAGTGCTTCGCTGAAATCCGTATTGCGCTACCGGGCATTTTTCATATCGATGCCCGCAGGATAGTTTTGCTTCGACGAAGCATTAAAATTCAACATAAAACTGGGGCATCTGTGGGATGTAGCCGTGAATAAAATACACCTGATAAGAAAATCAATGATAATGATATTTATCATTTTCTTCATATCATTAAACATTATCATTTGGCCGGTATGGTATTATGGAAACATATATGATGTAATTTCCGATACATTTCAATTCAGGGGACCACTATTTGGAGTTCTTTTGGTAGCCCCGCAAATTTACCCTCTAATTATATTGTCTCTGTTATTGCATTTCCTAAGGAAGAACGAGCGCGCCTTAAAAGAGGCAATGTGGCTCTGGTCAGTGATATTTGTGATCGGATCCGCGTGGACCGCTCTGCTCATCTATGCAATCAACAACGGGTAACCCCCAAAAGGACCACGCCACCGCCCTGCGAATGGGCGGCGGGGTTTACCCGCCGCGACTGATGCAGCGGCTCAAGCCGCGACAGCGGCCTTGCGACGATCGCGGACGGCCTGGGCTAGATTCTCAAGCACGTCGACCGACATGTCCCAGCCGATGCAGCCGTCGGTGATCGACTGGCCGTAGACCAGCGGTTTGCCGGGAACGAGGTCCTGGCGGCCGGCGACGAGATTGCTCTCGATCATCATGCCCTTGATGTGATGGTTGCCGGCGACGATCTGGCCGGCGACGTCTTTCACGACCTTCGGCTGGTTCATCGGGTCCTTGCCGCTGTTGGCGTGGCTGGCATCGATCAGCATGCGCGGGTCGACGCCGAGCTTGACGGCCTCGGCGATGACGGCCTGCACGTCAGCGGCCTCATAGTTCGGCCGCTTGCCGCCGCGCAGGATGATGTGGCAGTCCTCGTTGCCGCGTGTGGAGGCAATCGCTGCCTGTCCGTCCTTGGTCACAGCCGGGAAATGGTGCGGCTGGGAGGCCGCCATGATCGCATCGAGCGCGATGCGCGCGCCGCCATCCGTGCCGTTCTTGAAGCCGATCGGGCAGGAGAGACCCGAGGCAAGCTGACGGTGGATCTGGCTTTCGGTGGTGCGCGCGCCGATGGCGCCGTAGCTGACGAGATCGGCGATATATTGCGGCGTGATCGTGTCGAGGAATTCGCAGCCGGCCGGCAGGCCCATGGCGTTGATGTCGAGCAGCAGCTGGCGGGCAAGGCGCAGGCCTTCCTCGATGCGGTAGCTGCCGTCGAGATGCGGGTCGTTCATCAGGCCCTTCCAGCCGACGGTGGTGCGGGGCTTTTCGAAATAGACGCGCATGACGATTTCGAGGTCGCCTGACAGGCGTCGTCGCTGTTCGACAAGCCGGGATGCGTATTCGCGGGCGGCTGCCGGATCGTGGATCGAGCAGGGGCCGATGACCACCAGCTGGCGATCGTCTTTACCGGTCAGGATATTGTGGATCGTGTCGCGTGTGCTGGTCACGGTCTGAGTGACCGCGCGGTCACGCGGGATTTCCTTGATAATGTCGGCAGGTTTGGTCAACGGGGTGATCTCGACGATGCGCAGATCATCAATGGTGTCAGTCACGGTATGCTCTCCTGTTTGGTCATACCGTGGCGGAACAAAAAAGCCGCCAGGTTGACTAGCGGCTGTTCGGGTGTGTCGTCGCGTTAGTTTCGGTTACGCACAGACCCGCATCCGCTGGAAGCAGCGGTACGAATAAAATCGCGATGCGTAAACGGACGAAATCGACATGCAGGCTATGTAGCTATGCCGATCGGAATTGTCACGTGGAATCTGTGAGGAAAAACGACAGATCCGTGAAGTTTTCAGCGGCTCTCGGCCATTGCCTGTCCTTGGGCCTCTTTCGGTTCTGCCGCCTCGGCATGTCTGTTCTTGTGGCGGCGTGTCGTCAGTTCTTCGCCGGCATTGGCAGGCAGGCGCAGGAAGGTGATGCAGGCAAGTGCTGATATCGCGGCCACGATGAAGAAGGCGATATGGAAATCCGAGACCAAAAGCTTGCCGCCGTGGAAGCTCGAGGAGATTTCCAGGATCGTGCCGGCGACGGCAACGCCCATGGCCATGGAGATGCGCTGCGCTACCGCATTGATGGCGGTTGCCTGGCTGCTGTCGGCCTCGTCCACATCGCCGAAGGCCATGGCGTTGACGCCGGAAAAGGCCATGGAGCGCAGAAGGCCGCCGACGAGAAGACAGCCCATGATGACGTACATCGGCGTTTCCGCGGTGAAGAAGCCGTTCACGCCGAGGAAGATCGCTGCGAGGAAGGTCGTCAGCGCAATGACGTTGCGGAAGCCGAAGGCGTTATAGGTGCGGGTAGCCGCAAATTTCGAGCCCATGGAGCCAAGAGCGCTGATGAAGGTGATCGAGCCGGATTGGAGCGGCGTCAGGCCGAAGCCGAGCTGCAGCATCAGCGGCATGAGGAAGGGCAGCGCGCCGAGGCCCATGCGGAAATTCGAGGCGCCGAGGATCGCCGCCCGGAACATCGGGTAACGAAACATCTTGGGATCGAGCAGCGGGTGCGGCGTGCGCCTGGCATGCACGAAATAGAGAATGCCGGAGAGGACGCCGACGGCGACAGTGACATAGCCGTAGATGACGGGAACGGCGGGCAGACTGATGACCGAGAGGCCGAAGACGAAACCGGCAAAGCCGATACCCGACAGGAAGAAGCCCGGAAAATCCATCGGCTTCGGGCTGCGCGGCTCGACGACCGGCAGGAAACGGGTGACGAGGACGATGCCGATAATGCCGATTGGCACATTGATCCAGAAGATCCAGTGCCAGCTTAGATAGGTTGTCAGGAAGCCGCCAATCGGCGGGCCCATGATCGGGCCGATCAGCGCCGGAATGGTCAACCATGCCATGGCATTCACCAGCTGGTGACGTGGCGTGCCGCGCACCAGGAGCAATCGCCCGACCGGCGTCATCATCGAGCCGCCAGCGCCCTGGATGAGGCGGGAGATGACGAAGGCGGCGATGGAATTGGAGAATGCGCAGGCGACCGAGCCGACCATGAAGACGAAGATCGCCAGGCGGAAGATTTTGCGTGCACCGAAGCGATCCGACATCCAGCCGCTGATCGGAATGAAGATTGCGAGCGCCACGAGGTAGCTCGTTACCGCAAGTTTCAGCGCGATCGGCGAGGTGCCGATATCGGAGGCAATGGCCGGCAGGCTGGTGGCGATCACGGTCGAATCCATCTGCTCCATGAACAGGGCGACCGCAAGGATCATTGGTGTTAGGCGGGACACGGGCAACCGGAAGGCAATGAGAGAGGATTCGGCGCCAGCGGCGTCGGGTCTCGTTCTAGGCCAGCATTTTCAGCCTGTCCACGAAATGAATGTCGCATGCAGCTTGCCGCCATGCCGTTTCCGCGCCATAGATCACCCGTCAGGTGCCCGCTTTCATAAGCGGGAGAATCGGGAATCCGGTGCAAGACCGGAACGTGCCCAACGCTGTAAGGCCGACGCTTGCCGCATAGAATGCCACTGGCCGCAAGGCCGGGAAGGCTGCGGCCAAGCGGATGACGCCAAAGTCAGAAGACCGGCCTGGCAAGATAGACCCAACCCGCGCGGACGGCGGGCGGTTGCGTTGTTGGGGATTTGACGATGCGACCCATTGATGATGCCGTTTGCCCGGCATCCAGCTTTTCTGCGGCCGAACGCGAGGCCGTCTATCACGCCATCATGACGCGGCGTGACGTGCGCAGCCAGTTCCTGCCCGATCCCTTGCCGGATGATCTGGTGACGCGTCTTTTGACCGCCGCGCATCACGCGCCCTCGGTCGGCTTCATGCAGCCATGGAATTTCATTCTGGTGAAGAGCGTCGAGGTGAGGGCGCGGGTACGCGATGCCTTCCTCAAGGCGAATGAAGAAGCGGCCCGCATGTTCGACGGCGAGCGGCAGGAACAATACCGTTCGCTGAAGCTCGAAGGAATCGTCCAGGCGCCGCTCGGCATCTGCGTGACCTGCGATCCGACCCGCAGCGGCAGCGTGGTGCTGGGTCGTACCCACAATCCGCGCATGGATAGCTATTCCACCGCCTGCGCCATCCAGAACCTGTGGCTTGCGGCACGAGCCGAAGGCGTGGGCATCGGCTGGGTCAGCATTTTTCGCGAGGGTGACCTGAAGGAGATCCTCGGCATTCCCGATCATATTGAGGTCGTCGCCTGGCTCTGCGCCGGCTTCGTCGACCGGCTCTATGATAAGCCGGAACTGGCGGTCAAAGGCTGGCGGCAGCGGGTGGCGCTGGAAGAGCTGGTTTTCCATGACGGCTGGGGGCAGGTGGAAAGCGAGGCCGCGCCGGTTTGAGCTGGCGCGGGTGTGCGTCACTCGGCCGGCTGGGTGCTGCAATCCTTGGCGCAGGCCGGTGTCCTCCAATGGCCAAAGGTGAGGAAGCTCGCAGCAGCGAGAAGCCAGACGCCGATCGCTCCATAGAGCATGACGCCGCCGAAGCCTGCGACCAGCGCACCATGCACCGTCTCGGCAGGAATATCAGGCAGAGCGGCGATGTTGCCGGCGGAGATCCGTTCGGCAAGCGGGCGTAGATCGCCGGCATCGATCGAGTTCGGCAAGGCGCTCCTTAGATGGGAGAGCACGCCGCTGAACAGGATGAAGCCCATGACGGCGATGTTGATGGCGAGCGAGATCATCCGGGCGCTCATGTCGATGCCGGAGGCCATGCCGGCGCGATCGCTGGAAACCGCACCGGTTGTCGTGTTGGTGACCGGCGTGTTGGTGAAGCCAAGCCCGATGCCGGCAAGCAGCGCGCCGGGCAGCATCGTCAGCCAGCTTGCCGCGGCGGCGGCACTGCCTGACTTCATCAGCAGGAAGCCGAGCCCGATGGTGAAAAGGCCGCCGGGAATGATGATGCCCGGCCGGTAGCGCAGCATGAGCCGTTCGGCAAGCGGCGGCACGACGAGCGTCGGCAGCGTATAGGCAAGCAGCGCCAGACCCGCGGCCACACTGCCATAGCCGAGACCGGCTTCATACCAGATCGGCAGATAGATCATGAAGGGCCAGAAGCTGATATTCATGGCAGCCGAGCCGATGATGGCACCCGAGAAGGCGCGAATGCCGAAGACTGAAGCATCGAACATCGGTCGCGGGTTCAGCCTCTCGGCAATGACGAAGGCGACGAGGCTTGCCGCGGCAAGTCCGACAATGCCAAGTGCTGCAGGGCTGGCAAAGCCGAGAGCCGGACCCTGGGTGATGAAGTAAGCGAGGCAGAAGACCGCCAGCGAAAGGGTGGCAATGCCGGCCATATCGAGCCGTCCTGCAGCGGGGTCACGCGATTCCTCAACGCCCGTTACGGCAAGCGTTACCGTCACGGCTGCCAGCACGGCATGGATGAGGAACACCCATTGCCAGCCGGCCGCCGCAACGATCGCAACGCCGATGATCGGGCCGAAGCCAAGGCCAATGCCGAAGATGATGCCCCACCAGCCGAAGGCGATGCTGCGGGCGCGGCCTTCCCGAAATTGATGAGAGAGGACAGCCACCTGGCAAATCAGCATCACGCCGCCGCTCATGCCCTGCAGAAAGCGGGAAACGATCAGCAGCGAAACATCCTGAGCAAGGCCGGCAATCAGTGAGGTGAGGCCAAAGGCGGCAATGCCGATCAGGAAGACGCGCTTGCGGCCGTAGCGATCGGCCAATGTGCCTGCCGCCATCAGCACCGTCGTCACGGCGATCGTATAGGCATTCATGATCCATTGCAGCGCGCTGAAATCGGCATGCAGCACCTTTTCCAGCGTCGGCAGGATTGCGGGTACGCTCGATATTTCAAGGCCGAACATCAGTGAGGAGAGGCAGGCCGCCATCAGGGCGATGATGCCTCTGATACGTGAGGATGGAGGGGAGGCAGAGATCATGCTTTGGCCTTTCGACGTTGAGACATAGAACGGTGACATCCGTTGTTGTCCATTTGCGTCAGCATAAGCAGAGCTTGATCATTACAGAATTGGATGATTGAATATTTCAGACACAACAATTTCGGATAGATCCAATGACCATGCTCGATGTCGATTCCGTTCAGGCTTTCGTGACGATCGCCGAGAACAAGAGCTTCACCCGCGCTGCCAGTGAGCTCGGCAGCACGCAAGGGGCGATCAGCGTCAAGCTCAAACGGCTGGAGGAGCGGCTCGGCCATCGGCTGATCGAACGCACGCCGCGGCTGGTGCGGCTTTCGGCACAGGGGGCGGTATTTCTTGATGCCGCACGGGAATTCCTCGCTGCCCATGACCGGGCGATCGAAGCACTTTCCTCGTCGCGCCGTCGTTTCAGACTGGGCATTGCGGCCCATGTCGCCGGCCCGGAAGTGCCGACGCTGCTTGCGCGCCTCAATGCCCATGATCCGGGGCTGACAATCGAGGTCCGGCTCGACAATTCCTGCGAGTTGCTTGCCGCCTTCGATCGCGGCGACCTGGATGCGGCGATCGTCCGTCGGGACGAGGACCGGCGCGATGGCGAGGTTCTGGCACCGGAGCATTTCGGCTGGTTTGCAACGCCGCAATTCGAATATCGCCGCGGCGAACCGCTGCGTCTTGCAGCACTGTCGCCCAACTGCAAGGTGCGGGATGTCTGCACCCGGGCGCTCGATGCGGCAGGCATTCCCTGGGCGGAAGTCTTCCTCGGCGGCGGCTCTTCGGCTGTGACAGCAGCCGTTTCGGCCGGGCTTGCCGTCTCGACCTTCTCCTATCGTCTGGCGCCTGTCGGCACGGTCGAGGTCAGCGAGCGCTTCGGCCTGCCGGCGCTGCCATCCTCCGAGGTCGTGCTGCATTCGACACTGACGGACGCCAAATCGCGTGCGGCCCTGCGCACATTGGCGGCAGCCTTCAGAGAACATCGCTCGTCAAACTGAAGACGCGATTTCGACTGCCGCTATCGTGGTTATTGCTGTTGTTGGGGCTGCGGGCCTGATGTCGCCGGATTGGTGAGATCGATCTTGCCCTGATCGCCGGCCAGAAATTGCGGGCCGACCTGGCGCACCTTGTTGCTGGCGGGGTCGTAGGGACGATCCGGCACCTGCGCCTGCGGGGCGGGCGGGGCGCTTGCGGCCTTCGGTGCTTCCGTATGGATCGTGGTGATCGAACCCTTCGGCTCAGGCGCCGGTGCATAGGCTGCCTGGCTCCTGCGCATTTCCTCGTAATAGGCGGTCAGATTGCAGGAGCAGGCGGATTTTTCGCCGGGCGCGCGGGTCTTGTAGGCAAAGGCGTTCTTCATCGCGCCATAGGGGGCGCCCGTTGCCGTCGAGATCATGTTCGAGGCGTCGGCGCTGGAGATGTCGCGGTAATAGAGCTCCGTCTCCACACCAGGGCACATCTTGGCGCAGGTCGCGGCATCGCGGCCGAAATCGACCGAGGTTGCGTTATTGCTGATCGGGAAGAAGCCGCCGTCGCAGGTACGAACGCAGATGGTGCTGACGGGCGAGAGCATTTCCGCCCGCGGCAGGCCGTAACGCTCACCACCGCCGAGGGGAATGAAGGTATCGCCGCGCATCGCCTGCTCCTCGATGGAAGGAGCGGGCGCATAGGCATCGTCTTGCGCGGATTCTGTAAAGCTGTCGCTGTTGCAGCCATTGTCTTCGAGGGCCGCCATCAGCCCCTCGCGGGCCGGATCGGAACCACCCTGGCGCAGTTCATTGCGACGGTCCTGCAGGTAGCGGATATTGTCCACCATCTTGGCTTCGGACTGCTCAAGCTCTCCACAGAAGCCGGCATTTTCGCCGCCGACGACGACCATGCTGCCCGACGTGCAGCCGTAGCGGCGCAGATCGCCGCGCACCTTGCGCAATTCCAGGTTCTGTTCGGCAAGCGCGCCCGCATATTGGCGCATCTCGGCACCATTCGTGCCGATCGATTGCGGCAGATCGGCAAGACGCCCGCGCAGATCCTCGCAGATCGCTTTGGTTTCAGCCGCTGCCGGAACCGCGAATGCCAGAAAGAAGACGAGATACAGGTTTCGGCGCTTCACGACGTCGTCCCGGAATGAGAAAAAGCATCTATCGGTGAATGCGGCTTCAATCCACCGCGCTTTGTCTTAACGTATTTCCCTTAATAAGCTCGCAGTAATTCCTAGCGCATTTTTGCGATCTTATCCAGCAAGCCTAACGCTTCCATCCCTTCGCCCCTGCAATCACGCTCGGAACACGTTGATAGCTAGATGACTGATATGCCAGGCATTTCCGACGAAATCCGCTCCGCCGAAACCACATCGGGAATACCGGAAGCACGGCACGGCCTTCACGTTTTCGTGGACGGTTGTTATGAGCCCGGTTCGCGACACGGCGGGTGGGCCTTCGTCGCCTATCGCGATGGTGTGGAAATCTCATCCGGTTTCGGAGGCGTAGAAGATTCCGCCAACAATGCGATGGAACTGACTGCGGTGCTTGAAGCGGCAATCTGGATCAGTCGCACAGCAGAGGACGCAACAGCGGTCATCTGGTCCGATTCCGTCTATGCCGTCGAAGGCTGCAACAGCTGGCGTCCTATCTGGAGGAACAATGGCTGGAAGAAAAGCAATCCGGGTGGCAGGGCCAGAAACCGGGCAATATCAGATGCGGAACTCTGGAAAGCCGTCGATATCGCGCTATCCCAGAATCCATCGATAGCGATTGCCTGGTGCAAGGGCCATTCCGGCATTGAAGGTAACGAACGCGCCGATGAGCTTTCGGATCAGGGACGCCGATCAATATGGCGTGCCTGATCCAGATGCCAACGGCCTTCGCTTCGCAGACGGCCGGCGCGGCTTACGCCGGCTGCGATGCCTCGACAACAGCAAGCGCTGCCATGTTGACCACGCCGCGAGACGTGACCGACGGCGCCAGGATATGGGCCGGCATCGCCGTGCCGAGCAGGATCGGGCCGACATGCAGGCCGTCGGTCATCGACTTTACGACGCCGAGCGTGATGTTGGCCGCATCGAGGTTCGGGAAGACCAGCAGGTTGGCTTCGTCATGCAGTGTCGTGTGCGGCATGACACGGCGGCGAAGCTCCTCGGAGATCGCGCTTTCGCCGTGCATTTCGCCGTCGACCTCGAGATCGGGAGCCGCTTCACGCACCAGCTGCAGCGCATTGCGCATCTTGGTGGCGCTTTCGGATTCGCGCGAGCCGAAGTTCGAATGCGAGACAAGGGCGGCTCGCGGGGTGATGCCGAAGCGCTTGATTTCCTCTGATGCCAGAACCGTCGCCTCGGCGATTTCCTCGGCCGTCGGATTGAAGGTCACGTAGGTGTCGGTGAAGAAGGTCGCGCCGCGCTGCGAAATCAACAGGCTGAGTGCGGAAAAGTCGCGCACGTTCGGGCGCTTGCCGATGATCTGGCGCACATCGCGCAGGTGTTTCTCGTAACGGCCTTCAAGGCCGCAGATCAGCGCATCGGCTTCACCGCGCTTCAGCGCCAGCGCGCCGATGACGGTCGTGTTGGTACGCACGATGGTGCGGGCTGCTTCCGGGATGACGCCGCGGCGGCCGACGAGCTGCAGATAGAGATCGACATATTCGCGGAAGCGCGGATCGTCCTCGGGGTTGATGACCTCGAAATCCGACAGAGGGCGAATGCGCAGGCCGTAACGCTTCAGGCGCGTCTCGATGACCTGCGGGCGACCGATGATGATCGGCTCGGCAATGCCTTCTTCGATCAGCACCTGGGCGGCGCGCAGCACGCGCTCGTCTTCGCCTTCGGAGAAGATGACGCGCTTGCGCTCTGCCGTCTTTGCCGCCGTGAAGATCGGCTTCATGATGAAGCCGGAGCGGAAGACGAAGCGGTTCAGCTGGTCGAGATAGACATCGAAATCGGTAATCGGCCGGCGGGCAACGCCGCTTTCGGCAGCAGCCTTGGCGACCGCAGGCGCGATGCGCAGGATGAGGCGCGGATCGAAGGGCGAAGGGATGAGATAGTCGGGGCCGAAGACCGGGGTTTCACCGGAATAGGCGCGGGCAGCAACATCCGACGGCTCCTCGCGGGCAAGGGCCGCGATGGCGCGCACGGCCGCCATCTTCATTTCCTCGTTGATCGTCTCAGCGCCACAGTCCAGCGCACCCCTGAAAATATAGGGGAAGCAGAGGACGTTATTGACCTGGTTCGGGAAGTCGGAGCGGCCGGTGCAGATCATCGCGTCCGGGCGGGCAGCACGGGCGAGATCCGGCATGATTTCCGGCGTCGGGTTGGCGAGCGCCATGATGAGCGGCTTGTCGGCCATCTGCGCCAGCAGTTCCGGCTTCAGCACGCCGGCAGCCGAGAGACCAAGAAAGACATCGGCACCGCCGATATTTTCGGCGAGCGTGCGCGTGTCGCTCTTCTGGGCGTAGATCGCCTTCCACTCGTCCATCAGCTCGACGCGGCCTTCATAGACGAGGCCTTCGAGATCGTGGACCCAGATGTTTTCGCGCTTGGCGCCGAGCGTCACAAGCAGGTTGAGACAGGCGAGGGCTGCCGCACCGGCGCCTGAGGCAACGATCTTGACCTCGTCGATCTTCTTGCCGGCAAGTTCCAGGCCGTTGAGGATGGCGGCTGCGACGATGATTGCGGTGCCGTGCTGGTCATCGTGGAAGACCGGGATCTTCATCTTTTCGCGCAGCTGCTTCTCGATGCGGAAGCATTCAGGGGCCTTGATGTCTTCAAGGTTGATGCCGCCAAAGGTCGGCTCGAGCGAGGCGACGGTAGCGACCATCTGGTCGACATCTGGCGCATCCACTTCGATATCGAAGACGTCGATGCCGGCGAATTTCTTGAAGAGGACGGCCTTGCCTTCCATGACCGGCTTGGAGGCGAGCGGGCCGATGTTGCCGAGGCCGAGCACGGCGGTGCCGTTGGAGATGACGGCAACGAGATTGGCGCGGGACGTATAGTCGGCGGCCTGCTCCGGATTGTCACGGATGGCGAGGCAGGGAGCGGCGACACCAGGAGAATAGGCGAGCGCCAGATCGCGCTGGTTGCCGAGCGGCTTGGTCGCCTGGATTTCCAGCTTGCCGGGGCGCGGATAGCGGTGGAAGAAAAGCGCCTGCTCGTCGAGACTGCCGCCTGTCAAATTCTTTTCCGATTTGGATTTTTCCTGGTGATCCATCGCCGCCTCCAGCGTTGTTCGAAGTCTTTTGAAGACTCCTCCATACATCAATCGCCCGGCCGGAACAGTATGGAAATGGCCGCAGCGGAACTTTTTGACCTGATGGTAACGGGGAAGGCTCTAACCGGTGGATTGAACGGCTTTGCAGGGCTTTCCTGCGGTTTGTCATCTTCCTGATACACGAGTCTGATTTTGGAAGACCAGACGAAGAACGATGGGACACGAGCGGAAAGGCTTGTGACAGACATGATGGAACCTCGGCGCTTCCGCACCCTCTTCATTTCCGATGTGCATCTCGGCTCGAAGGCCGCCAAGGCGGATTTCCTGCTGGATTTCCTGAAATACCACGAGGCAGATACGATCTACCTCGTCGGCGACATCGTCGATGGCTGGCGCCTGAAGCGCAGCTGGTACTGGCCGCAGGTCTGCAACGACGTGGTCCAGAAGCTCTTGCGCAAGGCGCGCAAGGGCACGCGCGTCGTCTATATCCCCGGCAATCACGACGAATTCCTGCGCGCCTTTCCGGGCATGCATTTCGGCGGCATCGAGGTCGTCGACCGCATCGTCCATGACGGCGCCGACGGCAAGAAGTATCTGATCCTGCACGGCGACGAATTCGACGTCGTCGTGCGCAACGCCCGGCTGCTCGCCTATCTCGGCGACTGGGCCTACGACATGGCGATCCGCATCAACATCGTGCTCGCAGCGGTCCGCCGCCGCCTCGGCATGCCCTACTGGTCCTTCTCGGCCTGGGCCAAGCTGCAGGTCAAACACGCCGTCAACTTCATCGGCGAGTTCCAGCGCGTGGTTGCCGAAGAGGCCCGCAAAAGCGGTGCCGACGGCGTCATCTGTGGCCATATCCATCACGCCGTGATCGAGGATCTCGACGGGATCCGTTACATCAACACCGGCGACTGGGTCGAAAGCTGCACAGCGATCGTCGAGCATGAAGACGGCAGGTTCGAACTCATCACCTGGCGTGCGCTGACCAGCAATGTGCCGGCACTGACCTCTCTCGAATTGCTTGAAGAGGGCGATCTTGCCCCGCAGGCTGCCTGAATAATGTGTGCGTACCGCACCGGCCTAGCCGGTGCATCATGAATTTAGCCGTTGCCACCAGGCGACAGGCCCAATTTATTTTTTAAATCGTTTCGATTTCTATCCGTATCGTTTCGATCGGGCCATTTCTCGCCATAGTCGTGTTTGATTGGATGTGTTAGGCAACGCATAGTTTCCTTCAGGTCCATCATGATTCCCGCACAAAATCCCTCGACGGGTGAGGGAGCGCCGCCGCGTTTCCGGCTGCTCAGCGCGCTTTGTTACAGCGCGCCGCTGCTGGTCAACGGTATCGTCCTGCCCTTCTTCCCCGTCTGGCTTGCGACTCACCAGTTCAACGATCATCAGATCGGCACGATCCTCGCCGTGCCGATGGTGGTGCGCGTTCTCGTGGCGCCAATCGTGGCGGTCTTTGCCGACCGCATGCAGGAGCGGGCGCATGTGCTCCTATGGTCGGGCATGCTCTCGCTGCTGACGGCCATCGCGCTCTACTGGACGAGCAATTTCTGGCCGGTGCTGATCGTCTTTGCGCTGCAGGGCGCGACCTTCGCCCCTTATGTGCCTGTCGTCGAATCGATCGTGATTTCGGGCGTGCGCCGCTGGGGGCTCGATTACGGCTCCATGCGCGTCTGGGGCTCGATCGCTTTCATTATTTCGACGCTCACCGGCGGCGAGTTGGTCGGCCGCTGGGGTGGCGGCATGGTGCTGCCCGTGATGATCTTCGGCTTCGTGCTGACCATTACGATGGCGGTCTTCTGTCCGCGCATCGGGCCGACGCGGCGGCGCGGCCAGCCGATCAATCTTCCGGCGACCACAGGCAGCGGGCTGCGCGAGCCGCATCTGCTGCTTTTGCTGCTCGGCGTTTCGATCCAGCAGTCAAGCCATGCGCTGCTCAACGCCTTTTCCTCGATCTACTGGCATCAACTCGGCTTTTCAGGCACCGAAGTCGGCATGCTCTGGAGTGCCGGTGTGGCCTCTGAGGTGACGGTATTCTTCCTGTCGCGGCGCCTCAACCGCCGCTTCAACGCCTGGACGCTGATCCGCTTCGGCTGCGCCGTCAGCATCTGCCGCTGGGTGTTCTTCCCGACGGAGACGAGCTTTATCGGCTTCTTCATGCTGCAATGCCTGCACGGCTTCACCTATGCCTTCGTGCATACCGGCGTGCAGCGGCGCATCGTCGCCACGGTGCAGGAGACGCAGGAAGCCTCGGCCCAAGGTGCCTATTTCTTCTATATCGGCATGGCCTCGGGCCTGATGACGATCGCTTCGGGCTATATCTATTCCGCGCTCGGCCTCGACAGCTATTATGTCATGGCCTGTGTCGCCGCCTTCGGGCTCGCCCTTGTCATCATCGCCTATTACCTTCAGCCCCAGAGGCTGGCTTCCGGCGGAAATACGAGAGAACCGGCATAATTCAGGCCGGGCTCGCGGTCGCGGGTCAGCAGCAGCGGACCGTCGAGGTCGACGAAATCTGCGTCCTGCGCCAGAAGCACGGCAGGCGCCATCGCAAGCGAGGTGCCGACCATGCAGCCGATCATGATCGAGAAGCCGAGCCGCTGTGCTTCCTCCTTCATTTCCAGCGCTTCCGTCAGGCCACCGGTTTTATCGAGCTTGATGTTGATTGCGTCGTAGCGATCGGCAAGGCTTGCAAGGTCGCCAGTGTGGTGGACGCTTTCATCGGCACAGATGAGCACATGGCGGGCAATCTCGGCCAGCATGTCGTCGCGTCCGGCCGGCAGCGGCTGCTCCACCAGCGCGATATTGGCTTCGGCAGCAATGCGCAGGTAATGTTCCAGCCGGTCTTCCGGCCAGCCTTCATTGGCATCGAGAATGATGGCGGAATCAGGCGCGGCAGCGCGCACCGCCCGAATGCGGCTCTCGTCATCGTCAGTGCCGACCTTGACCTTCAGGAGCGGGCGCTGCGCATGTTCGTGGGCCTGGGCCGCCATGACATCGGGTTCGCCGAGCGAGATCGTATAGGCCGTGGTCAGCGGCTTCAGCTTGCGCAGATCGAGACGCGAGGCGACGCTCTTGCCTGACAGTTTGGCTTCGAGATCCCACAGCGCGCAATCGACAGCGTTGCGGGCCGCTCCCGGCGGCATGGCACGCAGCAATCCGGCCCGCGAAATGCCGTCCTCGATCAGCGGGCGGGCCGCTTCGATCTGCGCCATCACGCTTTCCATCGTCTCGCCGTAGCGGCGGTAGGGCACACATTCGCCCAAACCCCTGGCACCTGATTCTGTCAACATGCAGGTGATCACGTCCGCCGAGGTCTTTGCCCCGCGCGAGATGGTGAAAGTGCCCGCAATCGGGAACGAATTCATCTGGATATCAAGGTGGCGCGGCATATTTGCTCTCCTGCGAGCATGGAAATTGCCCGTTCGTTCTGTATATTAACGCGCCGGGCGGCGAATATCACGTTCGCGAGTCGGGACTGTCGCTGCAAGCATTGAAAGACACAAGTATTTTGAAGTCCGAGAAACGCAACGCCGCCTCGCTGCATGTGGACGACCGAGCCGGGAGCTCGGCCCAGCATGTGCATCTTGAAGGCAATTGGCGCAGCGCCAACATCCATCTCGTCCTGCAGGATTTCGAGAAATTGTCGCGCAACAATAGCGGCGACCTGACGCTCGATCTCTCCGATGTCACCGATATCGACACAGCCGGCATCTGGTTGCTTTGCCGGCTAAAGAAACAGCAGGAAGAGGCCGGGCGAACGATTCATTTCGAGGGCACGAACCAGCATATCGACGAGCTGATCGCCACCTTCTCCAAGGAGCCTGAAAAGCAGGAGCCTGAACAAAAGCAGAGGCTCTCGATCACCGAGCGCATCCTCGCACCGATCGGGCGGATGACCCTCGACGTCTGGGACAATGTCGCCGCCTCCATGTATATCCTCGGTTCTGCAGTGCGCGGCGCGCAGATGAAATTCGGCCGTGGCAGCGGCGTCTCGCCGGCCTCGATCGTCAACCAGATCGACCACATGGGCGTGCGCGCCGTTCCGATCATCCTGCTGATGTCCTTCCTGATCGGCGCGATCATCGCGCAGCAGGGCGCCTTCCAGCTTCGTTATTTCGGTGCGGAAATCTTCGTCGTCGACCTCGTCGGCATTCTGCAGCTTCGTGAAATCGGCGTGCTTCTGACCGCCATCATGATCGCCGGTCGATCGGGCAGCGCGATCACCGCCGAGATCGGCTCAATGAAGATGCGTGAAGAGGTCGACGCGCTGAAGGTAATGGGCCTCAACCCGATCGGCGTGCTGATCTTCCCGCGGCTGGTGGCGCTGACCGTTGCGCTGCCGCTTCTAACCGTGATTGCCAACTTCGCGTCGCTCGCCGGTGCCGCTGCCGTCGCCTATCTTTATTCGGGCATTACATTCGCAACCTTCCTGTCGCGCCTGCATGAGGCCGTAACGCTTTCGACCATATTGGCCGGCATGATCAAGGCGCCGTTCATGGCGCTCGTCATAGGCATCGTCGCAGCTGTCGAGGGCCTGAAGGTCGGCGGCAGTGCCGAATCGCTCGGCCAGCATGTGACGGCCTCCGTCGTGAAGGCGATTTTCGTCGTCATCCTGATGGACGGGCTTTTTGCGATGTTCTATGCAGCGATCGATTTCTGACATGGCGAACGACGTGGATCAGCAACCGATCGAAACGAGCAAGAACGGCACCAAAAACGGGGAGCGGGATGTCGTGCTGTCGGCGCGCGACGTCACGGTCGCCTTCGGCCCCAAGGTGGTGCTCGACAAGCTCAATCTCGATATCTATCGCGGTGAGATCCTCGGCTTCGTCGGCGCTTCCGGCACCGGCAAATCGGTGCTGATGCGCACCGTGCTGCGCCTGCTGCCGCGCCGCTCCGGCACCATCAAGATCCTGGGCCAGGATTTCGACGAGCTGGACGAGCCGGAGCGCAATGCGCTCGACATGCGTCTCGGCGTTCTCTTTCAGCAGGGCGCGCTCTTCTCCTCACTGACGGTGAAGGAGAATATCCAGGTGCCGATGCGCGAATATCTCGATCTGCCTGCTACGCTGATGGATGAGCTGGCGCATCTGAAGATCCGCATGGTGGGGCTCGCGGCCGACGCGGCGGACAAATATCCTTCCGAACTCTCCGGCGGCATGATCAAGCGTGCGGCGCTTGCCCGCGCACTGGCGCTCGATCCCGAACTCGTCTTCCTCGACGAGCCGACATCGGGCCTTGATCCCATTGGCGCTGCGGAATTCGACGAGCTGATCGCCAATCTGCGTGATAGCCTGGGGTTAACCGTCTATATGGTGACCCACGACCTCGACAGCCTGTTTTCGGTCTGCGACCGTATTGCCGTGCTTGGAAAGAAGCGGGTAATGGTGGAAGGAACGATCGACGACATGCTGGCCTACGACGATCCGTGGGTTCAGGCCTACTTCAAGGGCAAGCGCGCGCGTTCGATCGTGCCGCAGGACGACGCGCCGGCGGCCCGGGCGCAGCATGACAGCGGGAAGTGACCGGAGACGATGGAAACCAAAGCCAATTACACGATCGTCGGTTTTTTCACCGTTCTGGTGATCGCAGCCGCATTCGGCTTCGTCTACTGGATGGCCGAATATGGCCGCAGCGGGCCGATGGCCGAGCTGATCGTGCGCATTCCGGGCTCTGCCAACGGTTTGAGCGTCGGTTCGCCCGTGCGCTTCAACGGCATTCAGGTCGGCTCGGTGCAGTCGCTCTCCATCGATGCCGACGATCCGCAATATTCGCTGGCTTTCACCGAAGTGCGCTCGGATGCGCCGATCTATCCGTCCACCAAGGCGGCCCTTGAAATCCAGGGCCTGACGGGTGCTGCCTATATCGAGCTTTCCGGTGGCCGCAAGGAAGACAAGAACATTCTCCAGCAGGCGCTGGAAAGCGGCAAACGCGCCGTGATCGTCGCCGACCAGTCGAGCGTCACCAACCTGCTCGCAACCGCCGACAAGATCCTCGACCGCGCCAATGACGCTGTCGGCGACGTGCAGGGTTTCGTGCGCGACGCGCGCGGGCCGCTGACCAAGACATTGCAGAATGCCGAAACCTTCTCGGACGCGCTCGCCAAGAATTCCGGCAATATCGACAGCTTCCTGCAGAGTGTGGGCGATCTCTCCAACACGGTGCGCAATGTCTCGGGCCGCGTCGACTCGACGCTTGCTGCTGTCGAAGATCTGGTGAAGGCGGTCGATGCCAAGAAGATCAATACGATCCTGAGCAATGCCGAGAAGGTGAGCCGTGACATAGCCGACGCTTCCGGCGATCTGAAGGGTCTCGTCGACAAGGTCGACCAGACGGTGACGACCTATAACGAGTTCGGCAAGAAGGCGCAGGTCACACTCGATCGCGTCGATACGCTGGTCGCCGCCATCGACACCAACAAGGTCAAGGGTTCGGTCGACGATATCGCCCAGGCGACGAAGGATGCACGCGCCGCGGTCGCCCAGATCCGAGACGTGACCACCACGGTGGCAGACCGGCGCAAGGATATCGACCAGACGATCCAGGACGTCCAGCAGATGGCGAACAAGCTGAACTCGGCTTCGACCCGCGTCGACGGCATCCTCATCAAGGTCGATGCGCTGCTTGGCTCCGACAATACCAACTCGCTCTTCACCGAAGCGCGCGCGACGCTCGAATCCTTCAAGAAGGTCGCCGATAACGTCAATTCACGCATCGGGCCTATCGCCGACAATCTGCAGCGGTTCTCGGGCAGCGGCCTGAGTGATGTCCAGACGCTCGTCAACGAGCTGCGCGGCACGGCCAATAATTTGAACAATGCCATCAGCAATTTCGACCAGAATCCGCAGCGGATCATTTTCGGCGGGCCGACGGTCAAGCAATATGACGGGCGCACGCGGCGCTAGAGCAATTCCAGGAAAAGTGTGTAGCGGTTTTACGTCCGGAATTGCGGGAAAGAAAAACAGAGGTCAGGGGTAGCGTAATATGGGTCTATCGCATGTGATGTCGCGCCGTTCCTGGATCCGTGGAACGGCGATTATTTTGCCGCTGACGGCAGCGCTTCTTGCAGGCTGCGGAACGACGGCGAAGAACGACACCTATGATCTCTCGGCAGCTACGGTCGATGGCACCGGTCCCTCGGCTAAGAGCAAGCAGATCCTGATTGCCGATCCGACGGCATTGAAGGCGCTGAACAGCGACCAGATCGTCATCCGCGTTTCGCCCTCGGAAATTCAGTATCTGTCACGCTCGCAGTGGAGCGATACGCTGCCGCGCATGGTGCAGTCGAAGCTCGTCCAGGCCTTCGAGAATTCCGGAAAGCTCGGCGGCGTCGGAAAGCCGGGGCAGGGACTGGCGATAGACTATCAGCTCGTAACCGACATCCGCTCCTTCGAGATCGACGCAGCGTCTGGCAACAAGGCTGTGGTGGAGATTTCCGCCAAGATCCTCAACGATCGAAACGGCACAGTGCGTGCCCAGCAGGTCTTCCGGGCCACTGCTCCGGCCGGCGGTGACAACGTGAGTTTCGTCAAGGGGCTGGGCCGTGCCTTTACATCGGTCACCGACCAGATTGTTGGCTGGACGCTAACATCGATCTAAGCCTTCGCTTTAGAAAGATAAGGCCCGAAACCGTCAGACGGTTTCGGGCCTTATCCGTTCTTAGCTTGTCTGGGCGGCTTACTTGGTCGGCTGAGCATCCGTCATCGTCGGCGTTCCGCCCGTTGCCGAAGCAGTCGCGGTGGAGGCCGAAAGCAGGTAGCTGTCGAGCAGGCCGGCCATCTTGTCGTCTCGAATACTCGCGGTCTTTTCGCCCATGACGACGCCGACGACGCGGCGGCCGTCCTTGGCGGCCGATGTCACGACATTGTAGCCCGACGCATCGGTGAAGCCGGTCTTGATGCCATCGACGCCATTGTAGCGGTACATGAGGTTGTTATGGCCGCGCAGCTTCATGCCGCGGAACTGGAAGCCGCGCATGGAGAAGAGCTTGAACTCTTCGGGGAAGTCACGCATCAGCGAGACGCCGAGGGTCGCCATATCGCGCGCGGTGGTGACCTGTTCCGGATCCGGCAGGCCCGACGGGTTCTTGAAGATGGTGTCCTTCATGCCGAGCTGATGTGCCTTGTCCGTCATGAGCGCGCCAAAGGCCTGTTCGGAGCCGCCGAGCTGTTCGGCAAGCGCCACCGCGGAATCGTTGGCCGAAAGAACGACGATGCTTTCGACAGCCTCCTTGACCGTGACCTTGCGGCCAGCGCCGATGGCGAGCTTGAAGGGCTCCTTGCTTTCGGCATTTTCCGACATGGTGATCTTCTGATCCCAGGTCAGGCGTTTGTCATGCAGCGCCTGGAAGGTGAGATAGAGCGTCATCATCTTGGTCAGCGATGCCGGATAGTTCAGATCATCCTGGTTGGACGCTTCCAGAACCTGACCGGACTGCACATCCACGAGGAAGCTTGCCTGGCCGGCTTCGGCCCGAATGAACGCGCCCAGAAGAAATGCTGAGGATAAGGCGGCGACTATCAGCCCGGAGGTCGTCTTGGTCATCAATGTCTACGGTCTCTGTCGTGGCAAGTGATTGCGGTTTGGCAATTGGCTTGGCGATGGTCTTGGTGGGGGCTGCCCCGTTGGTGCATGCGGATCAGGGATGTTTGTGACGGAATGAAGGAGCCGGGGCAATAAAAAAGGGCCATCCACAGATGCCCCCTTTTGTCTCACCACGTCAGGCTTCCACCCGACAACTCAGTTCAACCGGCCCGCTGCGTGGGCAAGCATCGTGTAGACCTTGCCGGTATCCGAGGTCAGGTAAGACTGCGTGACCGTGCGGTTCGGATCGGTGCGGGCGACATCGGCGAGCAGCTTTTCGAAATCGCCGATATAGCGGTCGACGGCGGTGCGGAATTCCGGCTCGCGATCGTACTTGCGCTTGATCTCGTCGAAAGTCTGCTGGCCCTTCAGCGTGTAGAGGCGACGGGTGAAGACGTCGCGCTCGCCGCGCTGGTAGCGGCGCCACAGATCGACCGAGGCGTCATGATCGATGGCGCGGGCGATATCGACCGAGAGCGAGTTCAGCGATTCAACGACATGACGCGGGTTGCGGCTGTCATTGGCGCGCTGGGCGGGAGCAGGGGCCGGAGCGGCGGCTTCTGCTGCCGGACGAACCGGGGCGGCACGCGATGCTTCCTCGGTCTCTTCACGCGAGGCGCCGCGCAGGAGATCGCTGATCCAGCCGCCGCTGGTGGCTTCCGTGCGCGGAGCTTCCTGCCTGACTGTTGCAGGGGCCGGCTGGGGAGCCTGAGCGACCGGACGCTGCGGAGCTGGAGCAGGAGCGGGTGCTGCTGCCGGGGTCGGGGCGATGGTGCCACGCAGGCCCATGGATTCGATCGACTGGCGAGCTGTCGGTGCCGGCTGCGGCGTCGGCGCCGTTGGTATCACCGGCTGGGTGACGCGCGGTGCGGGCTCGGCCTGGGCAAGCGTGCGGGCGACCGGCTCGGAGATTTCGAGACGCTGGCTGGAGCGGCCGACAATCTGCGAAATATCCTGCAGGGCCTTGATCTGCTCGGCGACAGCGCGGCGCATGGCGGACGCGCTTTCCTTGGCTTCTTCCGGCAGATCGAAGGCGCCACGCTTCAGTTCGGCGCGGGTGGCGTCGAGTTCGTTGCGGATATCGGTTGCGGAGCGGCGGATATCTTCCGTCGCACCCGAGAAGCGGCCGACAGCGTCATCGATCGCATCGCGGAGCGATTCACGCAGGTTCTGCGCTGCATTGTCGGAGGCGCGGCTGGCTTCGCCAAGCATGCGCTCGACTTCCGACAGCGAAGCCGTCAGGCCGCCACGCAGGCGGTTGGTGAGGTCGCCGGAGCGGCGCTCGACATTGGCAAAGCTCGTGTCGATCGTCGCATTGGCTTCCTCGCCGGCGCGGTTGATTGCTTCGCGCATGGTGGACGCTGCTTCCTCGGCGCGCTTCTCGGTATCCGAAAGCACGCGTCCGATATCGGCAAACGAGGCCTGCACGCTCTGGCGCAACGTGCCGGTGACCTGATTGGAACGCTGTTCGGCGCGCTCGAAGACCGTTTCGATCATGCCGCCGAGGCCGCGCATGGTCTTTTCGATCTCGCCCGAACGCTGTACGAGGCCGGCTGCCAGCGTCTGCAGGGCGGTCTCACGCTCTTCCAGCGTCGAGACGAGGCCGGACTGGGCGGCAGCAAGAAGCTGCGAGGCCTGGCCGAGAACCTTCGAATGGTCGTCGAAGCGGCCAATGATGCCGCCGACCTGGGCGAGCGTCTGGCCTGAAATATCCGACAGGCGGTCGACCTTGCCTTCGAGAAGGCGGGTCGAAGCGGAGACCATTTCGGCAGCCTTGGCGGCAGAGTCCGTGAAGCGCGTGGTCGTGTCGCCGAGGCGGCTGTCGACGCCGCTCAGCTGATCGGCGGCGCGCGTCATCATCATGGACATGGCGGCGCTGCTTTCCGACAGACGCTGGACAAGGCCGTTGACGTTGTTCGTCAGGCTATTCTCGATTGCCGCGACGGCATTGGCGACGTTTTCGGCACGGGCAGCGACAGCCTGGGTGAGGGCTTCATTTTCCGCACGCAGGCGCTCGGCGCTGAGGCTTGCGGCTGCGGTGATGCGGGCTGCAGCTTCCTGGCCGGCGTCGGTGTAGCGATCGATGATCGGCCGTGCCGTCTCATCCAGGATGCGCGTCAACTCGGTGGAGCGGCCGGCAAGCATGGAGTTCAAGTCGCGGGTGCGCTCGTCGAGCGTCGTGCGGATCGAATTGCCGCGTGCTTCCAGCGCCTTGTCGATATCAGTGAGCGTCGTGTCGATTTCGCGGGCACGCTGCTCCAGGCTGGAGCGGATGATGCTGCTGCGGGCCTCCAGCGCACGGTCGACCTCGGCCATGCTAGATGTGATCTGGCTGCCGGCATCCGTCAGCGTCGAACGGATCGAATTGCCGTGCGCTTCCAGCGTCTGGCCGGCACCGGCAAGCGCGTGATTGATGGCGCTGACCTGGCTGCTGACGATATTTTCTGCTTCCGCCACCTTGCTGACGATGACGTTGCCGGCCTCGGAGAAGGTCTGGGCAACGGCGGCAGCCTGGCCGGCGAGGCGGCTCTGTGCCTCGGCGACGCGGTTGACGATCTGCGAGGAGCGCTCGTCCATGGCTTCTGCGAACTGCTGGCCGGTGCGGCTGAGCAGTTCCGAGGACTTGGTGGCTTCGCCATCCATACCTTCGGCGGCTTCGGCAACGGCGTTGCGCAGGCTAGCAGCAAGACCGGCTGCCTTGCCTTCAATCGTGCGGTTGACGGCATCGAGACCGACGGTCAGAGCGCGGTCCATGGTGGAGAGACGCTCTTCGATGCGCGCGGAGCCGCGATCCATCGCGTCGCTCAAAGCCGAGGTCCGGCCGTCGATCGACTGGGCCATGTTCGCACTGCTGCTATCGAGCGTTTCGGCAAGATGTGCCCGGCGGCTGTCCAGAGCCTGGGTGAGATTGGCGCTGTGGCTGTCGAGAGCATGCGTGAGGTTGGCGCTGCTGTTGTCGAGGGCCTGGGTAAGGTTGGCGCTGCCGGCATGCAGCGCATCCGTCAGGCTGGCGGCGCGGCCGTCGAAAGCTTCCGTCAGGCTTGCGGTGCGGCTGTCGAGCGCCTGGGTCAGGTTTGCGGCGCTGTTGCCGAGCGTTGCGGCGATGCGCTGGGCTGTGTCGTCGCCGATCGAACCCAGACGGGAGATACTGTCATCCAGAAGGCCGGAGAGATGGCTGCCTGCAGCATCGACCTTATCGGCCACGCCGCCGACACCATCGGCAATACGGGCCTCGATGGCGGCAAGGCTGGCTTCGACGCGGGCGCCGGTCTCAGTGAAGCGGCCCGTGAGGTTGCCCACGGAGTGGTCGAGATGGCCGGAGAAATCGGCGGCCGAACGCGAGATCGTGTTGGCGGCTTCCTGGAAGCGGCCGGCAATCTGGCCGGCACCTTCGCGCATGCGATCCTCAAGCGACTGTGCACTCTTATCGATCGCAGTGCGGATCGCAGCCTCGCGATCTTCCAGCGACATTTCGAGCATGCCGATGCTCGTCGCAACCGACGTGCCGATCGAGGTCGCCTGTTCGGAGAGCGTGTCGTTGATGAGGTTATGGGCCTCGGTCAGCGTCAGCGTGATGGCATTGGTGCGGTCGTCAAGCGTGGTGCGGATGCGGTCATGCGCGGCGGCGAGCCCGCCTTCAACGTTGCTTGCCGCATCGTTGGCAAGGGCGGCCATACGCTGCTGGGCGTCGGTAAGGCCATCCTCGATGCGGCCCGCCATGCTGCCGATGATGCCTTCCATGCGGGCGCTGCCGGCATCGAGGGCTTCGGACAGGGTGGAAGTGTGCTCGGCGAGCGCTGTTTCAAGACGTGCCTGATTATCCGTATAGGCGGCGCGGATCGCTTCCGTGCGGTCGGCAAAGGCGCCGGCAACACGCTCTTCGGCGTTGGCAACGGTGTCCATAATGGCGTTGCTGCGGTTTTCGAGCGCGGATTCGAAGCGGCTCTGGCCGTCATCGAGCGAAATGGCGAGCGCCATGGTCTTTTCGTCAAGTGTATCGGACAGGCGGTCGGCGCTGTTCGTGACGGCATTGACGATGGATTCGGCGCGGCTCGTGAGCGCTTCCTCGATGCGGAGCTGGCTTTCGCCGAGCGATGCGGCGATCCGGTCATGCGTGCCGGTGGCCGCGTGGACGAGAGCATCAGTGCCCGCCGTCAGCGTGTCTTCCAGGCGGCTCTGGCTTTCGTTCAGCGAGATGGCAAGGGCCATCGCCTTTTCGTCGAGCGTTTCGGAGAGGCGGTCATGCGTGCCTGACACGGCGTTCAGCAACGCTTCCGAATGGGTCGACAGCGTATCCTCGATGCGTGACTGCGTCTCGTTCAGCGAAATGCCGAGCGCCATGGCCTTCTCGTCGAGGGTTTCGGCGAGACGATCATGCGTGCCGGAGACGGCGTTGATCAAGGCTTCCGAATGGGTCGAGAGCGTGTCTTCGATGCGCGACTGCGTTTCGTTCAGCGAAATGCCGAGCGCCATCGCCCTTTCATCGAGCGTATCGGCGAGACGGTCATGCGTGCTGGAAACGGCGCTGAGCAGTGCCTCCGAACGGGTGGCAAGCGTGTCGTCGATGCGGGCCTGGCCTTCGTTCAGCGAGATTGCAAGCGCCATCGCCTTTTCATCAAGCGTATCGGAGAGGCGGTCATGCGTGCCGGAGACGGCATCGATGATGGCCTCCGAGCGGGTCGCAAGCGTATCCTCGATACGGGCCTGGCCTTCGTTCAGCGAGATCGCAAGCGCCATCGCCTTTTCATCAAGCGCATCTGAGAGGCGGTCATGCGTACCGGAGATGGCATTGAGGAAGGATTCGGACCGGGCCGCAAACGTATCCTCGATGCGGGCCTGGTTTTTCTGCAGCGTCTCGGAGAGGCGGTCATTGGTGCCGGAAACGGCATTGATGAGCGATTCCGAATGGGTCGAGAGCGTGTCTTCGATGCGCGACTGCGTCTCGTTCAGCGAGATCGCCAGCGCCATCGCCTTCTCGTCGAGGGTTTCGGCTAGACGGTCATGCGTGCCCGAGACGGTATTGATGATGGCCTCGGAACGGCTCGTAAGCGCCTCGTCGAAGCGGGTGTGGTGGTCGGCAAGCGCGCCGATCAGCGCTCCGCCGCGTTCGGTCATCACGCTGTCGATGCCGGTATGCGCAGCCTTCAGCGCATCGGTGATTTCAGCGGCGCGGGCGGCGAGAACGCTGCTCAGCTCTTCGGCGCGACCGCCGAATGCCCCCGTGACCTTTTCAGTGCCGCTATCGACGGCAGCGGCGAGTTCCGTCGTGGTCGTCTGCAGCGTATCGCGGAATTCGGCTGCCCGGGCGGCGAAGTTGTTCTGCAGTTCGGAGGTGCCAGCTGCGAGCGCCAACGAGATTTCCGACGTGGCGTTGCTCAGCGCCGAACCAAGTTCGCCGGTACGGGTCGTCAGCGCCGAGGTGATTTCCCCAGCACGGTCGGCAAGCGTGCTTTCCAGCACTTCCTGGCCGGTTGCAAAGGCGGTCGCCAGCGCCAGCGACTGCTCACTCATCGACGCGCCGAGGCGATCGATATTGGTATTGAGGATGCCTTCGATGGAATCCGCGTTGCCCGACAGCGTTTCGTTGATGCGGGTGAGGCTTTCGATGAGCTTGGTGTCGAGCGAGCCGGAGCGCTTGTCGAAGGCATCGGTGAATTCGGCGACCCGTTCGTCGAAGGCGGTCGAAAGCTGGGCGACAGTCGTCTGCAGGCGTTCCTCGAAGAAGCCGGAGCGCACGTCGAGATCCATGACGGCATCGTCGGCTGTCGACTGCAGGCTCTGGCGGAAGCTGGCGCCCTTTTCGTCGAGTGCGGCATTCAGCCTGGAGAGCACGTCGTCGAGCGTGCCGCCGATCGTGCGTTCGCCTGATGTCAGGCTCTGATTGATCTCGCGGGTACGGGAAACCAGGATTTCATTGAGCTGCTGGGTGCGCTCCTGCAGGGCGGCGTTCAGGCGCTCGGTGCTCGCATCCATCGTCGAAGCACGTGTCTCGAACTGGGTGAGCAGGCGATCGCCATGTTCGTTGATCGTGTTGGTCAGCGCGTCCAAGCGATTGTCGAATTCATTGCCGATCGCAAGGCCGGACGCGGTCAGCGTATGGAGCAGCGTGTCGGTCTTGGCAGCCAGCAGCGTGCCGAGCGACTGCATGGCGCTGTCGGACTTTTCCATGATCGCAGCAGCGCGCGTATCGATCAGCGAGGCGAAGGCTTCGCCCGAGGTCGCAAGGCGGATGGCGATCTCTTCTGTCGCAAGCGACAGTTCTTCCTTCAGCTGGTCGTGAACGCCGGCGATGGAGGAGCGGATGCGGTCAGCATGATTGACGATCGCTTCGCGCTCGGAGCCCAATTCGTGCACAAGGCCGCGCACGCGCAGTTCGTTATCCGCATAGGAACGCTCCAGCGCATTCACTTCGGAATGCACGAGCGTTTCGAGTTCGGAAGCGCGCGCGATGGTGCGCTCGATGCCTTCGTTCATCGCCGAGACTTCGCGGCGCACGGCCTGGCCGACCGTCATGATGCGTTCGGACGCGATGGTTTCCGGCTCGGAAAGGCGCAGCGCAACTTCAGCCATGGAGCGGGCGGCGTTGCGCATGTCCTGGGCGCGCGAGATCATGATGGCGAAGGCATAGAACATCATGACCGGCACGATGATGCCGACGATGCCGGCGATCACGCCCGGCAGGGCGGCAAGATCGGTCAGCGAGCGGATCTGCGAGATCTGCGGCGCATAGAGCATGAACATCAGCCCGAGGCCGATGATGACCCACAGGATGGAAACGAGAGCGGCCGTGCGCAGGGCGGGGCGGCTGGAGCCGTTTTCCAGCGACTTCAGAAGCGAAGCGGGCGAATTACGGCTGGCATCGTTGGCCGGGGCGAAGGCCGGTGCCCGGGGGGCCTGCTGATCGCCTGTACGGCCAGAGCGGCCGCGGCGGCGCTGTGCTTCTTCCTGGGACTGATTACGGGCATTGGATGGGTCAGTCACATTAGCCTCCGGGGCGTGGGGCGCGTTGCCGCGGCGAGACGGCACGTTCTCCTGGCCGAAATCGATCTGAAGCGCCTCGTCCAATGCCTTGAACGCCTTGTCCTCGATCGATTCATTGTACTTGTTATTCGCCATTCCGATATGCCTCGCAATTCCCGGCCAGTCCGGCAGCGCATCCGGGCCACCGCCTTTGCCCGGAAAGAACCTTTGCCATTCCAGCCTTCCATCCAAGACGGACGGATAAGCATGTCATTTCAGAGTAGATAGCCGATTTTTCAAACGAAAGGTATCAAAACACTACCATTATCCACTCTGTCGGCAAAGGCGCGCGGCATGAGCCCGCCTCAACAGTATCGTAGTGACACATCTGGGCTGCCTACACAATTAATGAACCCTTGCGTTTCCATCCCTCTTAACCTGTTGTTAACACCTTTAAATTTTGGAAGCGGCCCAAAAGCCGATATTTTAGCGATATTTAAGGGACGTTAACCATATGGTTAGATTTTCGCCCCGAATACGCCGGAATTTAACGGGATCGCCATTCTCCGACCGCACAACAGTAGCAAGCGCGGACGATATAAGACGGGAGAATTGGCAAATGGCAGCAGTGAGTATCGCATTCGAAGCACCTGACAATTCCACAGGGCCTTCGCCCTCCAAGGTCCGGCCGATCGACCTTGTTCATCTTGCGCGCCAGACGATGGGCGACAAGACGGTGGAAATCGAAGTTCTCCAGATGTTTGCGCGCCAGGCGCGCGCCTGCTTGCAGGACATTGCAAGCGGCGAGTCTGCCAGGGTGGGTGCTGCGGCACACCGCCTGAAGGGAGCAGCAAGCTCCGTCGGCGCCTTCCGGGTTTCGCAATCAGCGGAAGCCGTCGAAGAGAACAATGGCGACGCAACCGCCATGGCGGCGTTGGGTGCAGCCGTCGTCGACGCCGAGAATTTCATTCTGAAACTCTGCCGAGGATAAGGCAGGGCAGATTAGGGGCTGAGCTAGGCCCGCTGTTCCATAGCGGAACGGCGGGTCTTTTTGCGACTTCCTCCGTGACGCATAGAGAATGGCGCAACCCTGGCCGATCTGCGAATCTCGGGGCGATCCGGCAATGTTGACTGACGCGCCGAATTGTCGGAAGAAATCCGCCCATCTACTACGAAAGACCGGAACCTAACCCTGATGCCCAAACTTACCATCGTCGCCTTTGACGGAACGCGCTTCGATCTCGACGTCGATCAAGGCTCCACCGTGATGGAGAATGCGGTCCGCAATTCCGTACCCGGCATTGAGGCCGAATGCGGCGGCGCCTGCGCCTGTGCGACCTGTCACGTATATGTCGACGAGCAGTGGACGGAGATCGTCGGCCAGCCGGAAGCGATGGAAGAGGATATGCTGGACTTCGCCTTCGACGTGCGCCCAACCTCGCGTCTTTCCTGTCAGATCAGGATGAAGGCTGCCTTTGACGGGCTCACGGTGCACGTGCCGGAACGGCAGGCTTAAGTCCCAAAATCGCAGCTCTTTCCAAAAAGAGAGCCTCGCACGCCGGAGGCGGGCGAGGCGAGGCGGGCGCATTACCTACGGATGAGGGAGGAACACCCGCGGCTTCGGAACGCGCCAGGAGAACACAGTCACGAAAGCCAGCTGCCTTACTGCACTTTCGAATATAGTCATATTACCGCGTTCCGGTTGAGTCCACCAGAATGAAAAATGACCGGTAAAAGGCTGGGAGTTCCACAAGCTTCGCACAAGTTTCATTGGGCAGCTAACGTTCTCTGCTCGCGTTGTGGGCAAAAAGAGCTTATCTTTCGCCGCCCTTGCCCTTGAGTCTATTGTTGATCAATCTCAGCATGCGGTTCTGAAAATTGACCGCCTCGACGCGATCGAATCGGGCCTGCAACTTGTCGTGCTCCTCTACCCCGCGAGCCGACACATCCGAAACGAGCTCCTGCATGGCCTCGCAATTGCGCCGCGAAGGCAGCGCCTTGAGTTCGCGTTCCATGGCACGCGCCTGAGTGCGGGCGATCTCCGCATGGCGCTCCTCGTGGCGCCTGATATCGCTCGACAGCGCATCCCAGATCATCGACAGCTCACGGCTCGCGCCCTTGCGGTTGCTCCAGCGCGGCATGATGATCTGTGTGTGGACGGTGACCTTGACGTTGCCGACGCGGCAGCGGCCATTTTCCTGGATATAGGTCGCCTCGCCGCCGAAACGGATCTTGGTGGCGCCGGGATGGCGGGCGGAGGAGCCGTTCGCCGTAGGGCCACGGCGACTCAGCTCGTCGTCCAGCTCGTCGGCCGTCTTTCCCTTGATATCGAAATAGGAATAGCTTTTCGTAGCAACGACTTCGGCTGCCGCGGGGCCGCAGAGGAAAAAGGCAATCATGGAAAAGGCGATGGGAAAGCGCATATAACGCAACGCAAGCGGCATTCTGAACTGAACCTGTGTTGAAGTTTGGCGGAGCTTGGGGCATAGCCACCGCAAGAGCAATATCGGATAGCGGCTTTTTTGGCTAGCGACGGGATTAGACTGGTGAAACAGCTCGATAGCAGTTTCTGGCGTGTGGCCCATGGCCGCGAGATCGAGCTCAACAAGCGCTCAGTGATCATGGCAATCGTGAACGTGACGCCGGATTCCTTCTCCGACGGCGGGCGCTACGACACGGTCGACAGGGCCGTCGAGCACGCGCTGCAGGCGGTCGCAGACGGCGCCGAGATCCTCGATATCGGCGGTGAGTCGACTCGGCCGGATGCGGCCTCCGTCAGCCCGGCGGAAGAACAGGCGCGCGTACTGCCCGTCATCGAGGCGCTCAGCGGACGGACTGAAGCACTGATTTCCATCGATACCTATCGCGCAGAAACGGCGCGGTTTGCCATCAGTGCCGGCGCCCATATCGTCAACGACGTCTTCGGCCTGCAGAAGGAGCCTGAAATCGCCGCGCTGTCGGCTGAGACCGGGGCGGGGCTCTGCATCATGCATACGGGCCGCGACCGGCAGAAGCTTGCCGATATCATCGATGACCAGGTCTTTTTTCTCGAGCGTTCGCTGGAGATCGCTTCCGCTGCCGGTGTCCTGCGCGACCGCATCGTGCTCGATCCCGGCTTCGGCTTTGCCAAGGAGACGCCGAAGGAAAATCTGGAACTGATGGCGCGGTTCGAGGAACTGCACCGCTTCGGCCTGCCGCTTCTGGCCGGCACGTCGCGCAAGCGCTTCCTCGGCGCCGTCACCGGCCGGGAGCCGGCGGAGCGCGATCCGGCCACTGCGGCGACGAGCGCGCTTCTCAGGCTGCAGGGGGCGGCTGTTTTCCGGGTACACAATGTCGCAATCAACAGGGATGCGCTTGCCGTGGCCGATGCTATGCTGGCCGCCCGGAACGACGCTTCGAAAGCGTGTCACGATCCATCAGATCCGGGTGCCACGCTTTAAGTCTTTGTTTTTCGCATGTCGTTATCGCAAAACCGCTGCACATTTTTGCGCGACATGC